>NZ_JAVIJB010000023.1:0-113546 GCF_033977165.1 Mesorhizobium captivum | reverse complement strand
CTCAGACGCTTCAACGCAATCGTAGACGGCTTCGTTCTGGCCTCCCAAATATGAACCCGAAGCAAATGTGTGCGCACACTAGCCCACAAGGGGAGAAGGGGGAGCTCGCCTAGCCCTTCGCCGCGTTGCGGATCGCGGTGGAGGAGAGCGACGAGCGTGGACCGTGGATGAAGGTCCAGGCCGGCGCCCGCATGCGGGCAAGCAGCGGCGCGTCGCCTTCGTCAACACGGGCGTAGTCGAAGGTCTTGGCGACGACCGACGACAGGAAGGAGAGCGTGGCGCCCGGGCGGTCGATGACCGCGATCGGGAAGGTCAGCACAATCTCCCGCCAACGCTGCCAGCGGTGGAAATCGCGCAAGCTATCCGCGCCCATGATCCAGACGAAGTCGACGCCCGGATTGCGCGCCTTGACCAGCGCCAGCATGTCGGCGGTGTAGCGGACATGATGCGCAGCCTCAAAGGCGGTGACCTTGATCTTGGGATTCCTGGCGATCTTTTCGGACCGCACGATGCGCTCAGTGAGCGGCGCCAGCTCGCGGGCGCTCTTCAGCGGATTGCCGGGCGTCACGATCCACCAGAGCTGATCGAGCGCGAGGCGCCTCAGCGCGATCTCGGCCACCAGCGCATGGCCGGCATGCGGCGGGTTGAACGAGCCGCCGAACAGGCCGACGGCGAGGCCCTTCCCGGCATGGGGCATGCGTAGATAGGGGGCGGGGACGGGCAGCCCACCCACCCCCTTGTGGGGAGGGTCGATCCGCGTAGCGGAGCGGGGTGGGGGTATCGTGGAATTCAGCGTCGTACCCCCACCCGGCTCGCAAAGCTCGCCACCCTCCCCACAAGGGGGAGGGTAAGACCCGTGCTCAAGGCCTCACCTGTCCCGACCCGCGCACGCGGTATTTGAACGAGGTCAATTGCTCGACGCCGACCGGCCCGCGGGCGTGCATCTTGCCGGTGGCGATGCCGATCTCGGCGCCCATGCCGAACTCGCCGCCATCCGCGAACTGCGTCGAGGCGTTGTGCAGCAGGATCGCAGAATCGATCTCGTTAAAGAATTTTTCGACCGCTTGCTGATCCTCGGCGATGATCGCCTCGGTATGGTGCGAGGAGAAGGTCTCGATATGCTCTATCGCGCCGGCGACGCCGTCGACCAGCTTCACCGCGATGATGGCGTCGAGATATTCCGTCACCCAGTCGGCATCGGTCGCCGGGCTGGCGTCGGAGAAAGCTTTCATCACTTCGGCGTCGGCATGAACTTCGCAACCGGCGGCGCGCAGCGCTTCGAGGATCGGCACCAGATGCGTGGACGCGACCGCGCGATCGACCAGCAGCGTCTCGGCCGCGCCGCAGACGCCGGTGCGCCGCATCTTGGCGTTGACGGCGATCCTCACCGCCATGTCGAGCTTCGCCGAGCGGTCGACATAGAGGTGGCAGATGCCTTCGAGATGGGCGAAGACCGGCACCCGCGCCTCGTTCTGCACGCGCTCGACCAGGCTTTTGCCGCCGCGCGGGATGATGACGTCGAGATTGCCGCTCAAGCCTTTGAGCATCTCGCCGACGGCGGCGCGGTCGGTGGTCGGCACCAGCTGGATGGCATCTTCGGGGAGGCCAGCCGCCTTCAATCCCTCGGCCATGCAAGCATGAATCGCCGACGACGAATTGATCGAATCCGAGCCGCCGCGCAGGATCACCGGATTTCCCGCTTTCAGGCAAAGCGCGCCGGCATCGGCCGTCACGTTCGGCCGGCTTTCATAGATGACGCCGACGACGCCGAGCGGCGTGCGCACGCGCTCGATATGAAGGCCGTTCGGGCGATCCCATTCGGCAATGACGTCGCCGACCGGATCCTCGAGCGCGGCGATCTCGCGTATGCCGTCGGCCATCGCCTTGATGCGCGACGGCGTCAGCTTCAGCCGGTCCATGAAGGACGCCGAAAGCCCCGCCTCGGAACCGTTCGAAATGTCGATGGCGTTGGCGTCGAGGATCGCCCGCTCGTTGCGCAGGATGGCGTCGGCCATGGCGGCCAAAGCGTCATTCTTGGCCGCGGTCGCGGCGACGGCCAACGGTCGGGCAGCGGCGCGGGCGCGGCGGCCGATATCGGCCATCAGCGCTATCGTATCTTCCCCGGATTTTTCGTGCAGCTTCAGCATGTTTCATCCTCCGCTCACTCTTCGGCCAATACGTGGTCGCCGGCAAGGTTTACCACAAGGTCGTCGCGATGGATCATTGCCGAGCGCACCTCGTAGCCGAGCACATTTTCGATCTCGGCCGTCTTCAAGCCCGCGATCCTTACGGCATCGGCGGCATCATAGGCAACCAGGCCGCGCGCGATCTCGCGACCCTCGGGCGACAGGATCGCCACCGTGTCGCCGCGCGAGAAATTGCCGCTGACCAGCTTGACGCCGGCCGGCAGCAGCGACTTCCCCGACTTCAGCGCGCCGACGGCGCCGGCGTCGACGGTCAGCCGCCCGGCCGGCTCGAGCTGCCCCGCGATCCAGGTCTTATAACCCTTCACCGGGTTGGCGCTGGGCTTGAAGAAGGTGGCGCGCTCGCCGCGCTCGATCGCCATCAGCGGCGAAAGCCTGGTGCCGGAGGTGATGATCATGGCGGTGCCGGCGGCGTTGGCGATCTTGCCGGCGTCGAGCTTTGTCCGCATGCCGCCGCGCGACAATTCGGATGCGGCCGCCCCTGCCATCGCCTCGATGTCCGGGGTGATGCGATCGACCACCGGAATGAACTTCGCCTGCGGATCCTTGGCCGGCGGCGCCGTGTAGAGACCGTCAATGTCGGAAAGCAGCACCAGCAGATCGGCACCCATCATCGTCGCCACCCGCGCCGCCAGCCGGTCATTGTCGCCGTAGCGGATTTCCGACGTCGCCACGGTGTCGTTCTCGTTGATGACCGGCACCGCCTTCATCTTGAGCAGCGTCGAGATCGTGGCGCGCGCATTGAGGTAGCGGCGGCGCTCTTCGGTGTCACCCAGGGTCAAAAGAATCTGGCCCGATTTCAGCCCGTCCTTGCCGAGCGCGTCCGACCAGGCGCCGGCGAGCGCAATCTGGCCGGCGGCGGCGGCGGCCTGGCTCTCCTCGAGCTTCAGCGCCCTCTTTCCCAGGCCGAGAATGGTGCGACCGAGCGCAATGGCGCCTGAGGAGACGACGAGCACTTCCGCGCCGGTATTGGCCAGCACCGCGATGTCGTCGGCCAAAGAGGTCAACCAGTCGCGCTTCAGCCCGCTCGCGCGATCGACCAGCAGCGCCGAACCGATCTTCACGGTGATGCGCCGGTATGATTTCAGCGATTTCATGTGTTTTGCTGCCAGCGCGTGTCGACGGGAGCAGGAACGGCGTCGCGCGCCTCGGCCACCACCGCCATCAGCGCGCGCAGCACAGTCTCGACGCCTTCGCCGGTGACCGCCGACAACAGCAGCGGCGCGCGGCCGGCGGCGCGCTTCAGAGACGCCGCCTTCTTCTTGCGGGCCTCCGCGTCGAGGATGTCGACTTGGGAAAGCGCGACGATCTCGGTCTTCTCGGTCAGCCCGTTGCCATAGGCATCGAGCTCGGCGCGAACGGTCTTGTAGGCCTTGCCCGGATTCTCTTCCTGCGCCGAGACCAGGTGAAGCAGCACGCGCGTGCGCTCGACATGGCCGAGAAAGCGGTCGCCGATGCCGACACCCTCATGCGCGCCTTCGATCAGGCCGGGAATATCGGCCAGCACGAATTCGCGACCGTCGATGCGGGCGACGCCGAGGCCCGGATGGAGCGTGGTGAACGGATAATCGGCGATCTTCGGCTTCGCCGCGGTGACGGCGGCAAGGAAGGTAGACTTGCCTGCATTGGGCATGCCGACAAGACCGGCGTCGGCGATCAGCTTGAGCCTGAGCCAGATGCTCAGCTCCTCGCCAGGCAGTCCGGGATTGGCGCGGCGCGGCGCCTGGTTGGTCGAGGTCTTGAAATGCTGGTTGCCGAAGCCGCCATTGCCGCCCTTGGCGAGCAGGAAGCGCTGGCCGACAACGGTCAAATCGCAGATCAGCGTCTCATTGTCCTCGGCAAAGACCTGGGTGCCGGCCGGCACTTTCAGCGTGATGTCGGCGCCCTTGCCGCCGGTCATGTTGCGGCCCATGCCGTGCATGCCGGTCTTGGCCTTGAAATGCTGCTGATAGCGGTAGTCGATCAGCGTGTTCAGCCCGTCGACCGCTTCCGCCCAGACATCGCCGCCGCGGCCGCCATCGCCGCCGTCCGGCCCGCCGAATTCGATGAACTTCTCGCGTCGGAACGACACCGATCCGGCGCCGCCGTCGCCGGAACGGATGTAAACTTTGGCCTGGTCGAGGAATTTCATCGGATTTCAGGTTTCTTCTGATGGTCTTGCGCGACTGCCCTAAGGCGTGTTGAGATTCAGGTCAGGCCGAGCCGAAAATGGCGGGTTCCGAGAACCGGAGTGGAGCGTACTTAAGTACGTGAGCACCGGAAGCGCAGGAAACCGGCATTTGCAGGCCGGCATCACCTGAATGTCAACACGCCTTAAACCAAGGCGGAGCTTAGGGCGAGGCTGTTTTGTGACGAAAGCGCTGGCACACGCTTTTGCGCACGCGGGAAACACGCCGGCATTGGCCGATTGCGAATGATCCCGCGCGACGATCGTTTCCGGTTCTCGCGGTTCTGCGTTGGTGTTGGAGTACCGGAATGAAGCTCGTCACCTACAACATCCAGTACGGCATCGGCCTCGACGGCCAGTACGATGTCGGCCGCATTACCGACGCCGTGCGCGGCGCCGATGTCATCGCCTTGCAGGAGGTGACCCGCAACAATCCGCGCAACGGCGACCACGACATGGTGGCCGAGATCGGCGAGGCGCTGCCTGACTATTTTGCCGCCTATGGCAGCAATTTCGAGGTCAACATCGGCTCGCGCCTGGATGCCGGCCGCGCCGTCACCAGGACCTTCCAGCTCGGCAACATGGTGCTGTCGAAGACGCCCATTCATCTGTCGCGCAATCTCCTTCTGCCGCGCAGCCGCAGTCTGGAAAGGATGAACTTCCAGCGCGGCGCGCTCGAGGCGCTGATCGAGACGCCGCTCGGTTTCATCCGCTTCTATTCCACCCATCTCGACCACCGCAGTCCCGTCGAGCGCCAGGGCCAGATCCGTTTCCTGCGCCAGCGCCTCTTGAACTATGCGCTGGAAGGCGGGGGCCTTTCCGGCATTCCCGAGATCGGTCTGCCGGACCTGCCCTACCCGGAGGCCTTTATCGTCATGGGCGACTTCAACATGCTGCCCGGATCGCCCGAATATGTCGAACTCGCCGGGCGTCCGGACCATGAGTTCGGCATGCCGCTGACCGCCGATCTCGCAGTCGACGTCGCCCAGCGCCTCGACGTTTCCGGCCTGTTCACCTGGGTCGACCCCAAGCGCCCCGATGATGCCGACCGACACAAACGCATCGACTATGTCTTCACCAGCGCTTCGCTCGCCGGCTCGCTGAAGCGCCTGTGGGTCGACCGGCAAGCGTGTGGATCGGACCACCTGCCGGTCTGGGCCGAACTTGCCTGAGGCATCCGGCCCCTTCGCGGCCACCTTCTCCCCGAGGGAAGAAGAGGCTGGCGCCGGCGCCTCAAACTCCTCTCCCCTCGGGGAGAGGTCGGATTGCCCCGAATTGCTCTCCGCAATTCGGTTGGCAATCCGGGTGAGGGGGCGCTTGCTCAGCCTTCTGAAGCAATCATCAAAAATGCACCCAGTTCCGCAGGCTCGCCCACGTCTTCCTGTCCAGCCGGTAGCGCTCGACCGGCACCTGGCCGGCGACGATCGAGTTCAGCATGCCCTGGCCGGCATACTGGAAGCCGCACTTGTGGATGACGCGGCGCGAGGCCGGATTGATGACCCTGGTCGAGGCATGCAGCACCTGGATCGAGGTCTTCTGGAAGGCAAGGTCGACCAGCGCATGCGCGGCTTCCGTCGCATAGCCGCGCTTCCAGTAAGGTTCGCCGATCCAGTAGCCCAGCTCCAGCCCGCGATCGGTGGTGTTGAGCCCCGCGCAGCCGACGAAGGTGCCGGTGCCGGCGAGCGTCAGCGCATAGACGATGCCGGCGCGGCGCGATGAGGCCATGGCGAGGAAGGCGCGGGCCTCGGCTTCGCCGTAAGGATGCGGCATGCGGGCCAGCATTTCGGCGACGTGACGGTTGTCGGCCAGAGCCACCAGTTGCTCGAGATCGCTCTCGCGCGGGGCGCGCATGACCAGACGCTCGGTGGCGAGCACCGGGCAATCGATCGCGTAACTTTCGTCGTCGGTGTCTTCCGCTTCGGCAACCATTTTAGTCCTCCAGGGCATAAGAAAAATAAAAAAGGAGAGATGGAAGCCCATCTCTCCTGATCCTTTTCCTGGCCTGGCCAGACACCGGTTCCCGAGATGGGCGCCGGTGTTATGGTGCGGAACCGGCTACTCCGCTGCTTTGGTAATCGGGTTTACCGACACGTAGGTTCGGCCGTTGGCTTTTTTGTTGAAGGCGACTGCGCCGGCTTCGAGCGCAAAGAGGGTGTGGTCCGTGCCCATGCCAACGTTGGTGCCCGGATGCCATTGCGTGCCGCGTTGACGGATGATGATGTTGCCGGCGATCACGGCTTCGCCGCCGAACTTCTTCACGCCGAGCCGCTTGGAGTGCGAGTCGCGACCGTTGCGCGACGAACCGCCAGCTTTCTTGTGTGCCATCTAACTAACTCCGATGCGCCCAGGGGGCGCTTGAATGGTCTTATGAACGCGTTCGCGTTCCGTTTCAAGTCGTGCCGGCGACGATTATCGCCGGTATCGTCTTACTTCTTCGCCAGCTCCTTGGCCTGCTCGCGCCAGTCCTTGATCTGGTCGGCGCTGAACGGCATGTGCTCGTCGATCTTGGCGACATCCTTGTCGGTGAGCTTGGCGAGTTGCGCGAAGGTGACGATGCCCTGCTCGGCGAGGTCCTTCGCCGCGACCGGGCCGATGCCCTTGATCACGGTGAGGTCATCCGGCTCGCCCTTCGGCGCCTTGAACAGCGGCGCGGCCTTGGCCTCTTCGCTCGGAGCGGCCTCTGCCTTGGCTTCCTTCTTGGCCTTGGCCTCCTTCGGAGCGGCTTCGGCCTTCGCCTCGGCGGCGGCTTCCGCCTTGGCTTCGGGCGCCTTGGCCTCGGCCTTGGCTTTCGGCTTCGCGGCAGCCTTCTTCGACGGCTTGGCGCCACCCAGCAGGATCTCGGAGATCCGCACGGTGGTCAGAAGCTGGCGGTGGCCGATCTTGCGGCGCGAATTCTGGCGGCGGCGCTTCTTGAAAGCGATGACGGTGCGGTTCTTGCCCTGCTCGACGACTTCCGCCGTGACCAAAGCGCCATCGACGAACGGCGCGCCGAAGGTAACGTTCTCGCCCTCGCCATGCGCGAGCACCTGGCCGATTTCGACGATATCGCCGACATTGGCTTCGAGTTTTTCGATCTTGAGCAGATCGTTGGCGGCGACGCGATACTGCTTGCCGCCCGTTTTGATGACTGCGAACATTTTTTGCCTTTCGCTGTTCGGTCGGCCTTGATGAACCGCCTCAGGCGGTCCGGCCGTCTTTTTGTCAGTCTGCGGGTTCAAAAAACAAGCGGCGCGGAGAAGCCCCCACGCCGAATGCGGGCTGTCCCTAACCGAAGGTTGCGCGGAAGTCAAGGCAAGCCGATCATACCTGAGATACCCTGGGCGACATTGCCGGCAAAGCTCAGTCCGTCGCGCCGCGGTCGCTTTTCGCAGAAGCGGGAAATCGGTCGAATAGGGCCTTGTAACTGTGGCGGTCAGCCGTTATCTAGTGCGCCGCGCCGGCAACGGCCGACCATGACCTCGCGGAGAGGTGGCAGAGTGGTCGAATGCACCGCACTCGAAATGCGGCATACTCGCAAGGGTATCGGGGGTTCGAATCCCTCCCTCTCCGCCATCCTGCTTCGCGCTGCGCGCTTCGCAGGACAAGTCCGGCGAATTCTTCTCAGCGCGAAGCAGGATGCCCTCCGAAGCCTCGGCGAAGGAGGGCCGAGCGGCCTCGATGACCCGCTCTCAGCAATATCCGAAATAGGCCATCAGCTCCTGGGCTTCACCCGCCTCGAAACGCGAGGCGACGTCCGCGGGCAGCTTCGATCTCCAGCCGCCCCTGTAGTCGGTGATCGGCTGGTTGACCTGCGTCAAGCGGCGGGCGGAATGCGGCGTGCGAACTTTCCTTTCCCTTCCCCAGACGACGGGTTGCTGGTGATAGTTCAGGATGGCCGGATCGAAAGCCACGCCCATGAAGCGGCATAGCCGTTCGATGGAAAGCGCTGGCGATTCGATAAAGTCCTCGTAGCGCCACAGCATGCCCCCGCCCCTCTCGACACAGAGCATCGAGGCCTTGCTGTCGGCAACCCACCGTTGGAAAGCTCGGTCGAAATCGCCCTCGTAACGCCGCCCGAGCGATGTCACGACATCCCGGCCATCGCGCGTGACGACGATGAAACGGGCGCCCGGGATCGTCTCGAGTATCTGACGGGTATGGTGGATATGGCCGGGGGTTTTTTCGACCCAAACGCTCCGGCGCGAGATGGCCGCCTCCAGCAAAAGCAAGCTTAACTTGGTCCATCTGGCGCCTTTGCTCGAGACAAAAGCGCTTGTCTCGCGCGGAACGCTGAAGACATCGGGATGGGCGGCCAATATCCGGGCAAGCAAGGTCGAGCCGGTATGGCCACAACCACAGATAAATATTGAGACCTTCGGCTTTGGAATAAGCCGTACCATACCCCTGTTCACTTTATTTTGTCTCCCCGTACACTCGATCGAACCCTCTTCTTTCGCGGATTGCAATAGGGAATGTTTCCACAGGGACCGCGACCAGCCGTGGCGTCTGGAACGGCAGCTGGCCTGCCGTGCCGGCCTTCATTTGCAGAGTTCGCTGCCTTCCAGGAATTTTTCCTATGGCGCGCTGCGAAGCGTATTCGACGGCGCTAATGTGTTATGAATTTCATGGAAGGGACTTTCCCCACGTGAAATTGCGACTGGAACGAGCAGGCAAAGCCGCAACTGAAAGTGCGCGCGATGAGGTTCTGGGCCGCCATTGTTGGTTTGTTTTTCCTGGCCGTAGCCGATCTGCTGCAGGCGAGCGCCCTTGCCGCCGGCAACAATCGGGTCGCGCTGGTCATCGGCAACAGCAAGTATGTCTACGCGCCGGCCCTTCCCAATCCGGCAGGCGATGCGCGCCTGATGGCCGATGTGCTGCGCAAGGCCGGGTTCAACGTCATCGAAGGCGTCGATCTCGACTATGCCGGAATGCGGGATCGGCTGAACAAGTTCACCGAGGCCTCGTATGACGCCGACACGGCGCTGATCTACTACGCCGGCCATGGCATGCAGGTGAACGGCAAGAATTACCTGATCCCCATCGACGCCGAGCTTACGGCTCCGGCGCATCTCAAGACCCGCACCATCCAGATCGAGGAGCTGCTTGCGGCCCTTCCGCCGGACCCGGCCGTCGGCATCGTCATTCTCGATGCCTGCCGCGACAATCCGCTGGCGAGGACCCTGGCGGCCTCGTTGCCGAAGAGCCGCTCGACCACCGCGCCGGGCCTGGCGCCCATCGATGTCAGCGGGTCGGACGTCGGCAGCGGCGGCGTGCTGATCGCCTTTGCGACCGATCCCGGAGCCGTGTCCTACGACGGCAATGGCGCCAACAGCCCCTATACGATGTCGTTGGCCAGGCATCTCGCCGAGCCGGGCGTGGAGATCCAGAGCGCGCTGACCCGGGTCCGCGGTGAAGTGACGGCCGAAACCGACGGGCGCCAGCGGCCCTGGCACAATGCCTCGCTCGGTCGCGAGGTCTTCATCGGTCCGCAGGCCCCGCCGCCGGCCGCCCCGGCTCCGCAGCCATCCGCCGCGGAGACGCCGGCCGAGCCCACGGGCGCGGACGCGCGCGGATGGGAAATCGAGCAGCGTGTATGGGACGAAGCCTCGAAGCGCAACACGCTCGCGCACTACGAAGCCTATCTGCAGCAATTTCCCAAGGGAGCGTTCGCGGATCTCGCCCGCCTCAACATCGATCAGTTCAAGAAGCCGCCGGTCGTCGTCGGCAATACACCGCCCGTCGCCGCCGACACCGAGAGCGCCGCGTCGCGGTCGGCCACGGCGGCGGAACCTCCGGCGGCGGCCGCCAACCCGGAAACCGATGTCGGGACCGAGCTGACGGAAAGCGCGATCGGGCTTGATCGTCGGGAAAAGATCGATCTGCAGGAAAGGCTGCTGGCGATCGGTTACGAGCTGGACGGGGCCGACGGCGACTTCGGGATCAAGACGCGTCGCGCCATCGGCCGGTGGCAGGAAGAGAACCAATTGGCCCCGACCACCTTTCTGACTTCGAAGCAATATGGGCGCCTGAAACTCGACACGGACGACGCGGTGAAAAGCTATCGCGCCCAGCGAGCATCGGAGGCGGAAGCAAAGAAGCAGGAAAGCGCGACCCCGCAAAAGATACAGAAACCGCAGCCGGTTGTCCGCGCAAAGCCCAGACGCGACCGGCAACGCGAAGCAGCCAATCCAAGACCAGCGCCGAAATCGAAGGCGACGGGACGGAAGTCCGGGTTCCGCACCTGCAGCGGCATTGACGGCACCTTTGAGGTCCCCGCGTCCCAGAGATGCCCGTTGAGCGGCTACGCGCATTATTGAATGGAGGGTGGCCCTCGCGAACCTATCCCAGCGTCGCTAGACGTTCGATGAAACGGCCCTTGCCGGCATGGCGCTCACGGATCGATTGAAGCCGGAGGCGGAATTCCTCGACACTGTCCTGTTTTTCTGCGAGCGCCAGGAGATCGGAAAGAAGGGCTGCTGCCTTGTCATATCCGGCGGGATTGCGTCGCCCGATTTCGTCCTCGACGATAGCGCTGTATGAACCGGTATCGGCCTGCCGCCCACACACCGCGGATATCCACCGTGTAGTTCCATTGGGTTGGCCGGATCTCGGACAGGAACCTGGGCTTCAGGAAGGCCTCGGCGTGCGCCGCTATCGCGCTCAACAATATCTTGCCAACTCCCTGAGCTTGGCGTCGCCGACGCGAACGCACCAAGGTCGCGCGGCGGCAGAACCGGCGTCCCTCAATTTCGATTGATGACACCCGTGGTGACGCCAATTGACGGGCCTCGATTTTCATGACACAGATAGTGTCATCAAATTGGGAGCAACCGCGTGTCGCAAGTCCGCACCTACAACAGCCCCATGCGCGAAGAGAAAGCGCGTGAAACGCATGAGGAAATCCTTCGTGCCCTGTTTGAGCTCATGGATTCAGCCACCGCCGCGGACGAGATCAGCATGGAGGCGATCGCCCAGAAGGCCGGGGTGCAAAGGCGGACCGTGTTCCGTCACTTCGCCACCAAGGACGACCTGCTGGCTGCCTTCTGGCCCTGGCTGAATGCTCGGATAGGAGCCTCTACGACCCCGAGGACTCCCAAGGACATCATCGACGGTCCCCGGCAGGCCTTCCCGCGGTTCGATATGCACGACGCAGCGATCCGCTCATCGCTCCATTCGCGGACTGGTCGTGAGATGCGCATGGGCACCGTGACGGGTCGCCGCGCCAATTTCAGCCGCGCGCTGGCTCCTGCCATTTCCTCTCTTCAGCCCGCCGAAGCCGAGAAGGTCGAGGCGCTGGCTCACCTGCTCTTCTCGGCCTCCGCATGGGAGATCTTGAAGGACTATGGCGGTCTCACCGGCGCCCAGGCCGGCGAGACCGCCTCCTGGGCACTCGAGGTGATCCTGTCCGCGGTCACCCCGGGTCATTCACCGGCGGAAGTTACAAACCAAAGAGACAAGCCATGAACTTCAAAATCACCACTCCCGAGGCCGCCCAGACGCTCTGGGTCGTCGCCGACCGCATTCGCCTGCTCGGCGGCATCGCCGATTCCAGCCTTGAACTCATCGAAGTCGAGGTCCCGCCAGGTTCCGGCACTCCGCCGCACAGCCACGCTTCGCCCGAGTTGTTCTATGTGCTGGAAGGCGCGCTCACCGTCCGTCACTTTGGCGCGGGCGGCCCGCCCGAAGTCACCGTCGCGGGTCCCGGCACTTCGGTGCGCATCGGCCCGAGGGCGCCGCACAATTACTCCAACGACAGCGGCCGCCCGGTGCGGATGCTGGTGCTCGTCGAGCCGTCCATGATCGCATTCTTCCGCGATATCGGCACCGTCGAGCCGCAGGCGCAGCCCGACTTTGCCCGGATTGGCGCCGCCATGCAGCGCCACGGCATCGAGGCGCTGCCCATGGCGGCCTGAACTGCCGCGCGACGACGACGCTGAACGATGCCGCCGGCAGGGAGAGCAAGTGCTCCCTTGTTGACGGCAACGCGCTCAGGTGCGGGGGCAGCACCTCCTCCGTCGCGGATCGAATGGCACTAGAGCGATTCAGTTTTTGACAGAAACACAGAACCGCTCTAGCTTTTTGTTTTTACGCAATTCCGGACGGAAAACTGCTACACTTTTCCTGGAATTTGCTCTAGGCGCCCGCCTGATGCGCCGCGATCGCGCTCAAGAAAATCTCGCCGAACTCGCTCAGCTTGGCAGCGCCGACGCCGTTCACTTGCGCGAAGGCATCGAGGTCGCGCGGGCGGCGCTCGGCCATGTCGATGAGCGTGCGGTCTGAGAAAACGACATAGGCCGGCACCTGGCGTTCTTTCGCCAGGCGCAGCCGCAGCGCCTTGAGCGCGGCAAGCAGCGCGGCGTCCAGATTGTCCGTGCCCGCCGCGGCGGCGCCCTGGGCCGAACGCGCCTTGTTGCGCAGGGAACGGTGCCGCGTCTCGACGCGGTACTCAAATGCAGTCTCGCCGCGGCCGAGCGCGCGGCCGCTTTCGGAAATGGCAAGGCCGCCATAGCCGTCCGGGTCCGGCATCAGGAACCCACCCGCCACGAGTTGGCGGATCAGCGACAGCCAGGCAGGCCTCTTGTGCGCTGCGCCGGTGCCGAAGCTGGCAAGGTTTTGATGGCCTCTGGCCAGCACCTTCTCGGTCTCGTGGCCGAGAAGCACGTCGATGACATGGGCGGCGCCGAACCGTTCGCCGGTTTGCGCGATGGCCGAAAGGATGATGCGCGCCTCCGTGCTGCCGTCCGCGCGCGGCGACTGGCCGAGGCAGTTGTCGCAATTGCCGCAGGGCGAGGCGCTTTCGCCGAAATAGCCGAGCAGCACCTGGCGGCGGCACTGTGCTGTCTCGCAATAGCCGATCAAGGTGTCCAGCCGGCCGTGCGAGCGCCTTTTGTGCTCCGGCGAGGCGTCCTCGTCGTCGATGAACATGCGGCGTGTGCGGATATCGCCGAAACCGTACAGCATATGCGCCTCGGCCGGCCGGCCATCGCGGCCGGCGCGGCCGATTTCCTGGTAATAGGCCTCGAGGCTCGCCGGCAGGTCGGTGTGGAAGACATAGGCGACGTCCGGCTTGTCGATGCCCATGCCGAAGGCGATCGTCGCCACCATGACGACGCCGGACAAGGTCATGAAGGCGTTTTGATTCGCTTCACGTGCGTCCTTGCTCATGCCGGCATGATAGGCGAGCGCGGTGACGCCGTTTTGCCCGAGGAAGGCCGCCATCTCCTCCGTCTTGCGGCGCGACAGGCAGTAGACGATGCCGCTGCGGCCCTGATGGCGCTCGACGAAGCGCAGCAGCTGGCGCTTGCTGTCCTGCTTCGGCTCGATGGCAAGGCTGATGTTCGGCCTGTCGAAGCCCAGCACCAGCGTGTCGACGCGATCGGCAAACAGCCGCGCCGAGATGTCGGTGCGCGTCGTCTCGTCCGCGGTCGCCGTCAACGCGATGATCGGCACGTTCGCAAAGATGTCGCGCAGCCGCGCAAGGTCCTCATATTCGCGCCGGAAGGCCGGCCCCCATTGCGAGATGCAATGCGCCTCGTCGACGGCGATCAGGCGGATGTCGAGCCTGGCGAGCGCGTCGAGCATCCGCTCGGTCATCAGCCGCTCCGGCGCGAGATAGAGCAGACGAGTCTGGCCCGACGCGACGCGGCGCCATGCCGCGACATTGGCATCGCGGTCGAGCGAGGAGTTGATCGTGTCGGCGGCGACGCCGGCGAACCGCAGCGCCGCGACCTGGTCCTGCATCAGCGCCACCAGCGGCGAGACGACGATGGTGAGCCCGCCAAGGACCAGCGCCGGAACCTGGTAGCAGAGCGACTTGCCGGCGCCCGTCGGCATGACCGCCAGCACGTGGCGTCCGCAGAGCAGCGCTTCCATCACGTCGGCCTGGCCGGGGCGAAAATCGTCGAAGCCGAAAACGTCCTTCAGCACACTCCGTTTCGGATCGCGTCCCTCGGCAAAGAGACCTGCCGTCGATGTCCACATTGAGTGTGATTCCCGGATTCGGCTGAGGCAACCTTCTTAAGGAGAAGATCGCCCAAATGCTATCCGAACCGGTGCCGCCCGTCGTTTTGCGGGCGCATCGATAGCGCATTGCCTTTGCGCGCAAAGGGTGGCTTCCTGTCCCGGCCTGCAGCGGAGGAACCGGCAATGATCGACCTGGCCACATTGACGACCTATGTCGCGATCGTGCTCGGCTTCGTCTTCATCCCGGGGCCTGCCACGTTGCTCACCGTGGCGCGGGCGACGAGCTCGGGCACCAAGGTCGGTATCGCCACAGGCGCCGGCGTCGCGGCGGGCGACGTCGTCCACACCGTGATGGCGATCTTCGGCATCTCGGCCATCATCGCCGCTTCCGCGATGCTGTTCGGCATCATCAAATATCTCGGCGCGGCCTATCTCGTTTATCTCGGCATCCGCGCCATCCTCGAGAAGGCGCCGGCCGATCTCGCCGGCAGCGCCTTGCCCATACCGGCGGGCAAGGCGTTCCGCCAAGCCATATTGACCGAAGTGTTGAACCCGAAGACGGCGTTGTTCTTCCTCGCTTTCTTGCCGCAGTTCGTGCGGCCTGAAAACGGATCGGTCGTGCTTCAGCTGACGATCCTTGGCGCCGTCTTTGTCCTTCTCGGTCTCTTCAGCACGGTGGTCTTCGCCGTCTCCGCCGGAGGTCTGGGCTCCTTCCTGCGCCGCAACCCGGCCGTGTTGAAATGGCAGGGCAAGGTGGTTGGCGGCATCTATTGCGCGCTCGGCCTGCGACTGGCGCTGCAGCAGCGCTAAAGCATGTCTCCCGAAAGTGGGACCGGTTTCGGGACAAAGACATGCTCAAAATCAAGAGTTTAAAGCGCATGGAGCGAATCCGAAGCACAGTACACGACGCAAGGGTGAGGACGGCTTGAAGTGATTGAATAGAGGATTCTTCGCCAAAAGGATCCTGCCATGCCAAGCACGGTTCACGCCGCCCTCATCGAGACCCTAAAACGTCATTTTGCGCTGCGCAATTCGCGCCTGGAAACGCTGGCCGTCCTGATCGTGGCGCTGGTTCAGGGCCGCACGGTCAATCTGAGCCATGTTGCGAGCCACTTCCCGGGAGCGGCGCAGCACGGGTCGAATTACCGTCGCCTGCAGCGTTTTTTCCAGTCGATCCGGCTGGATCAGGCGGTTGTCGCGCAGCTCGTCGTGCGAATGCTGAACCTGTCGCGGCCCAAATGCCTGGCACTCGACCGCACCAACTGGAAGGTCGGCTGCAAGGATATCAACATTCTCATGCTGGCCATCGTGACACGGCGCTTCCGCGTGCCGCTGCTGTGGACGGTGATCGACCACCAGGGCAACAGCAACACCGGCCAGCGCATCGAACTGATGCGACGGTATCTGAGCCTGTTCGGCGCGGCCTCGATCGAGCTGCTGCTCGCCGACCGCGAGTTCATTGGCGCCGATTGGATCAAATTCCTTATGGAAAACAAGGTCCCATTCGCCATTCGCGTCAAGCAGGGCCAGTGCGTTGCCCTGGCCGATGGGTGGCTCTGGACAATCGAAACCCTGCTGCGCAGGCGCCGCAAGAGCCGTGCCATCACCACCTTCCAGGCTTGCCTGCCGGGCGCCTCCGACACTTTGTCCTTTGCCGCCAAATGGATCGACGGCAGAAAAGGCCAGCAAGGCGAATGGCTGATCGTCATGACCAACAGCCCCGACGCCAAGGCGGCAATCAGCGCCTATAAGAACCGTTGGGCCGTCGAATGCCTGTTCGCCGATGCCAAGACACGCGGCTTCAACATGGAAGACACCAGGATGACGGCCCCAGACAAGATCGACACGCTGACCGCCATTCTGGCCATCGCCGTCACCTGGGCCTATCGATGTGCTACCCAAATCATGGGCATGAAGGCAATCAAGCGAAAGATCCATGGCCGACGTGAGAAGTCGTGGTTCCGCACCGGCCTCGACGCGCTCAGGGCATGGATCACATTCGCACCCCAAAACGCCATCCGCGCGTGGCAAAACGAATTCCCAAAACGCATCAAAAACCTATGAGTCGTGTACTGTGGAATCCGAAGGATCGCGACGCGCTTTAAACAGCCGCTGCTGTCATTTGCCGGGCCGCGTTAAACCTATCTTCACCATATTGCAGCACCTTAGTCGTCCTGCGGCAATGTTTGAGTACCGCGGCGGCGCCACGGGCGCCCCAGGCAACAAACCCGCGCCCTGAAGGCGCGGGTTTTCCTTTGGCGAAGCGGCCTTCTCAGGCGAGGAAGTCTGCCCGGTAAGGCGCAAAACTGTCGACCAGCCGCCCCGCTTCCAGCGCCTTGACGCCGTGCACGAGATTGGACGGCACGATGAAGCTGCTTCCCGCTTCCAGGATCTCCGACCGGCCGTCGATGGTAACCTCGAAGCGGCCCTCGGCGACATAGCTTGCCTGCACATGCGGATGCGAATGCAGCGCGCCGACGCCGCCCTTGTCGAAGGCGAACTCGACCATCATCAGTTCGTCCGTGTGCACCAGCACGCGTCGACGGTTGCCGTCCGGCGTCGGCGTCCAAGTTTTCTCGTCCGCATGGGAGAAAATGTCGGTCATTGCAGGCTTCCGTTTACAAATTGAAATGGTCAGCGCGCCAGCCAGCCGCCGTCGACCGGCATCACCGCGCCATGCATGTAGTCCGACGCCGGCGCGAGCAGGAACACGGCCGCGTCGCCGATGTCGCCGGGCTGGCCCCAGCGTGCCGCAGGAATGCGCCCGAGGATGGCGGCACTTCGGTCCGGATCGGCGCGCAGGGCCTCGGTGTTGTTGGTCTCGATATAGCCCGGGGCGATGCCGTTGACGTTGATGCCCTTCGGCGCCCATTCGCAGGCGAGCAGCCGCGTGAGGCCGAGCACGCCATGTTTCGAGGCCGTATAGGAGGCGACGCGGATGCCGCCCTGGAAGCTCAGCACCGAAGCGATATTGACGATCTTGCCGCGCCGCCCGGGCTCCGCCAGCACGCGCCTCGCAAAACCCTGGCAGAGCCGAAACACCGTCTTCAGGTTGAGGTCCATCACCTGGTCCCAGTCGGCCTCGGTCAGGTCGACGGCGTCGGCGCGCCGGATGATGCCGGCATTGTTGACGAGCCCATCGAGCGACCCGCTTGCCTCCCAGACGCGATCGAGCATGGCCGCCGCACTGGCAGGATCGCCGAGGTCGGCGGCCACCGCTTCGAAACGTCCCCCGACGGCTGCGACTTTCTCCGCCGTCTCATCCATCGCCGAGCGGCCGACGCCGACGACGGCGCCGCCGGCGCGCGCCACCGACACGGCGATGCCCTGGCCGATGCCGGTGTTGGCGCCGGTGACGAGGATGCGTTTTCCCGCGAGGCTGAAAGCCGAAAGATCGCTCACCTGAGCTGGTCCAGCGCAACCGGATCGACGTCGGTATAGTCGACATTGTCGCCGGCCATGGCCCAGATGAAGGCATAGTTCGAGGTGCCGGCGCCCGAATGGATCGACCAGCCCGGCGACAGCACCGCCTCCTCGTTGCGCATGACGATGTGGCGCGTCTCGTCCGGCTCGCCCATGAAATGGAAGACGCGCGCGCCCTCGTCCAGGTCGAAATAGAGATAGGCCTCCATGCGCCGGTCATGTACATGGCAAGGCATGGTGTTCCAGACCGATCCGGGCGCAAGTTGGGTCATGCCGACGACGAGCTGGCAGGTCTTCACGCCGTCGGCATGGATGAACTGGAAGATCGAGCGCTCGTTGCTGGTCGCCGGGCTGCCGAGGTCGAGCCGCCTGGCGTCGCCGATGCGGATCAGCTGGCTTGGATAGACCTGATGCGCCGGCGCGCTCAGCAGATAGAACTTGGCCGGCTTCTCCGTATCGGCCGAAGCGAACGACACCTGCTCAGTGCCCATGCCGAGATAGACCATGTCGCGCGCCGCCATCTCATAGGGCAGGCCATCCGCCGTCACGGTGCCGGCGCCGCCGATATTGACGGCGATCAGCTCGCGGCGGTCGAGGAATGCCTGGGTGCCGGTCGGCTTGATCGCTTCCAGCGACAGGACCTTATCGGCCGGCATGGCGCCGCCGACGATCATGCGGTCGTAATGCGTGTAGGTCAGGCTGACGAGGCCGGGCTGGAAAAGCCCCTCGATGTGAAAATTGTGCCGCAGCTCGTCGGTTCCCATCGCCGCCGCGGCAATGGGGTCGATGGCGAAGCGGGAGGAGAATTCGGTGTGTTTCTTGTCCATCTATCCTGCTCGAATGATCATCCGGTCGATGCCGCCGCCACCGACTTTGCGTAATAGGCCTGCCGCGCCTGCAGGCGCTCGCGGTAGCGCTGCTGGCTGGCGGTGAGATGCGCCCGCATCGCCTCGCGTGCGGCGTTCGCATCGCCCGCCGAGATCGCGTTGAGGATCACCAGATGCTCGCGTTGCAGGCCGCGCTGGTAGTCGTCGGACTGGACGAGCTCCGTCGACCAGGGCGAGGTGACGTCGCAGGGGATGGCGCGGCGGCCGAGCACGTCGAGCATCTCGACATAGAACGGATTGTTGGTGGCGCTGGCGATCGCCCTGTGGAAGGCAAGGTCGGCCGGGCCGGTCGGCTGGCTGTCGAGCAGCAGCCGCTCGAACTCGAAGAAAGCCTCCTGGATCGCCGCCTCCTGCGCGGCGTTACGGCGGATGGCGGCAAGGCCGGCCGATTCGATCTCGATCGCCAGCCGCACCTCGAGCACGTTGAGCGCGATGGAATCCTTGGCCCCCATGTCGGCGGCCAGAACGCCGAGTGTGGTGGAGATATGCTCGGTGACGAAGACGCCGGCGCCCTGCCGCGCCTCGACAAGGCCGTCGGCGGCGAGCTTGACCAGCGCCTCGCGGATGACGGTGCGGCTGACGCCGAAAGTTTCCGTCAGCTGGCCCTCGGTCGGCAGCTTGTGGCCGGGCGGCATCTCGCCCGCCAGGAGCTGCTTGCGGATCGCCGCGACCACCGTTTCCGACAGTTTCGGCTTCCGTTCGACCCTGAGATCCGTTGTGGTATCGGCCACCTTAATGACTCCTAATGGAAGAGGCTCGGCAGCCACAATGATATCGCGGGAACGTAAGTGACAAGCATCAACACGGCAAAAGCCGCGCCGTAGAAGGGCCAGATCGACCGCATCGCCGTCCAGATCGGAATGCGGCCTATGGCACAGCTGACGAACAGCACGGCTCCGACCGGCGGCGTGCAGAGGCCGATGCCGAGATTGAGGATGAGGATGACGCCGAAATGCACCGGGTCGACGCCGTAGGCCATGACCACCGGCAGGAAGATCGGCGTGGTGATGATGATCAGCGGCGACATGTCCATGAACGTGCCGAGGATCAGCAGGACGACGTTGATCAACAGCAGGATGACCAGCTTGTCGCTGGATATCTCCTGCAGGAAGGCGACCAGCGCCACCGGCACGCGCAGATAGGCGAGCAGCCAGCCGAAGGCGGCTGCACAGCCTATGATCATCAGGACCATGGCCGTGGTTCGCACCGCTGCGCTGGTCGCGGCGACGAAGTCGCTCCAGCTCATCGAGCGGTAGATGATGAGCGTCACCAGGAAGGCGTAGACGATGGCGATGCAGGAGCTTTCGGTCGCCGTGAAGATACCGGACCTGACGCCGCCGAAGATGATGCCGATCAGGATGAGGCCCGGAATGGCGCCGAAGAGCAGCTGGAGCGCCCGGCTAAAACCGGCGAAAGGCTCGGTCGGATAGCCGCGCCGGCTTGCGACCAAATAGGCCGTGATCATCAGCGACAGCGCCAGAAGCAGGCCCGGTATGACGCCGGCGGTGAACAGGTCGGCGATCGAGATGCGGCCGCCGGCCGAGATGGAGTAGATGATCATGTTGTGCGACGGCGGGATCAAAAGGGCGATGATGGCCCCGACAGAGGTGATGTTGACGGCATAGTCGATCCCGTAGCCGCGCGCCTTCATCTGCGGGATCATCAGCCCGCCGACGGCGGACGCGTCGGCCACCGCCGAGCCGGAGATGCCGCCGAACATGGTCGAGGCGGCGATGTTGACTTGGCCCAAGCCGCCGCGCAGATGCCCGACCACGGATCCGGCCAGCGCCACCAGGCGGGCGGCGATGCCGCCGCGCACCATCAGGTCGCCGGCGAAGATGAAGAACGGAATGGCCATCAGCGAGAAGACGCTGACCCCCGAGTTCAGCCGCTGGAACACCACCACCGGTGGCAGGCCGAGCACGATGATCGTCGCGAAACTCGCCACGCCGAGGCAGAAGGCGATCGGCGTGCCGATGATCAGCAGGAAGACGAAGGTGCCGAAAAGCACGGTCAAGGCCATGGCTCACATCTCCTCGCCGGTGGCATGAATGTCGACATCGACGGGCAGGCCGGCGAAGCGCCCCGCCAGCCGCTCGAGCGAGAACAGGCAGACGAGCGCGCCTCCGAAAATCACCGGCAGGAAGCCGACGCCTCCGGGCAGGGCGAGCGACGGCATGACCGTGCCCCAGGTCAGCCTGGCAAGCTGGATGCCGTAGACGATCATGCCGCCGCCGAACGCCAGCACGACGATGTCGGAGATGGTGCGCAGCACCGCCTTTGCCGACGCGGGCAGGAAATAGAGCAGCACGTCGAACCCGAGATGCGTGCGTTCGCGCACGCCGACCGCAGCCCCGAGAAAGATGAACCAGCCCATGAGCAGCACCGAGGAGGCCTCGGTCCAGCTTGGCGAGCGGTTGAGTAGATAGCGCGAGAAGACCTGCCAGGTGATGATGATCGTCATCAAGGTCAGCCCGGCGCCGCTGATCCACAGCGCCAGCGTGGCCAGGCCCGACAGCAATCGCTCGGCACGCAGCCAGAATGCCGTGCCGCCTGGTCGCGCCAACGACGGCGCGGAAGCATCCGCGCCGCTGGGCCTATCGTCGGTGCTGGTCATTTCGCCGCCTGGATGCGGGCGGCGAGATCTTTCAGCTCGGGCGTCGAAAGGTACTTGTCATAGACCGGCTTCATGGCGTCGATCAGCGGCTGCTTGTCGATCTCAGCGACCTTGACGCCGGCCTTCTCGACGATGTCGCGCGACTTCTTTTCCTGCGCGTCCCAGAGCTCGCGCATCTTGACGACGCTGTCTTTGGCCGCCTGCCTGACGATCGCCTGGTCTTCCGGCGACAGCTTGTCCCAGCTCGCCTTCGACATCACCAGCACTTCCGGCACGATCTGGTGCTGATCCAGCGTGTAATGCTTGGCGACCTCATAGTGCTTGGCGGATTCGAAGCTCGGCCAGTTGTTCTCCGCGCCGTCGATGACGCCGGTCTGCAGCGCCGAATAGACCTCGCCATAGGCCATCGGCGTCGCGTTGGCGCCGAGCGCGTTGACCATGTCGACGAACACGTCCGACTGGATGACGCGGAACTTCATGCCCTTCAGGTCGGCGATCGAGGTGATGTCTTTCTTGGTGTTGTAGAAGGAGCGCGCGCCCGAATCGTAGAAAGCGAGGCCGACGAGGTCATGCGCCTCGAAAGCCTTCAAGATCTGGTCGCCGACCGGCCCGTCCATGACGTGGCGCATATGCTCGACCGAGCGGAACATGTAGGGAAGCGACGGCACGGCGGTTTCCGGCACGATACCGTTGAACGGTCCCATCGACACACGGTCGAGGTCGATCACCCCCGATTGCGTCTGCTCGATCGTGTCCTTCTCCTCCCCGAGCTGTGCCGAATGATAGACTTCGACGGAATAGCGGCCATTCGTCCGCTGCTTGATCAGCTCGCCCATATATTTGACCGCCTCGACGGTCGGATAGCCGTCCGGATGCGTGTCCGACGACCGCAGCACCGTCTCGGCGTTGGCGATGCCGATGAGCAGCGAGCCGGAGGCCAATGTGGCCACCGTCAATTTCGAAAAATGCGACATGACTTCCTCCCTTTGAAACCCTGGCGGCCGGCTCAGAGCCGGTACGCCTTCTTGGCAAGCGTGTAGGCAAGCTCCCGCGCCAGCTCATGCGCTTCCTCCTCGCGCAACCGATGCTCGGCGACCAGCCGCGCCAGGAATGCGCAGTCGACGCGGCGGGCGACGTCGTGACGCGCCGGGATCGACGGAAAGGCGCGCGTGTCGTCGTTGAAGCCGACGGTGTTGTAGAAGCCGGCCGTCTCTGTGGTCATCTCGCGGAAGCGGCGCATGCCTTCCGGACTGTCGTGGAACCACCAGGCCGGCCCAACCTTCAGCGCCGGATAGACGCCGGCGAGCGGCGCCAGCTCGCGCGCATAACTCGTCTCGTCGAGCGTGAACAGAATGATCGTCAGGTCGCGTTCCAGCCCGACGCAATCGAGCAGCGGCTTCAGCGCCGCCACATAGTCGGTCCTGGTCGGGATATCGAAGCCCTTGTCGCGGCCGAATTCCTGGAAAACAGCCGGCGAATGATTGCGCCATGATCCGGGATGGATCTGCAGCACCAGGCTATCGTCACGGCTCATCTTGGCCATTTCGGTCAGCATCTGGGCGCGGAACAATTTTCGCTCGCGCTCATCTTCCGAGCCGCTGCGGATTCGGTTGAACAGCTGCTGCGCCGCGGTGTCGGAGAGATTGGCGGTCTCGGCCGTCGGATGGCCGTGATCCGACGAGGTGGCGCCGAACTCCTTGAAATAGGCGCGGCGCTGACGGTGCGCATCGAGATAGCCGGCCCATGTGGCGGTATCGCAGCCGGTGATCTCGCCGAGCCGATCGAGATTGGCCAAAAACCCTTCGAAGTCGGGATCGACCACGGCGTCCGGCCGGTAGGCGGTGACGACGCGGCCCTTCCAGCCGCTGTCGCGGATCATCCGGTGCCATTTGAGATCGTCGAGCGCGCCTTCGGTCGTCGCGATCACCTCGATGTTGAAGCGCTCGAACAGCGCCCGCGGCCGATAGTCGTCTTGGCTGAGCAGCGCCGCGATCGTGTCGTAGTGGCGGTCGGCGGTGCTTGCGCTAAGCGGCTCGTCAATGCCGAACAGATGCTCGAACACATGGTCGAGCCAGAGCCGGGTCGGCGTGCCGCGGAACAGGTAATAATGCGCGGCGAAGCGTCGCCAGATCGTTCTGCCGTCGGTCTCGACCGGCGCGCAATCAAGGGTGGGATCGTCGAGCGTCGGCACGCCGAGCTCTTCCAGCCGCACGCCCTGGCTGAACAGCATACGGAAAATGTAGTGGTCCGGCACGATCAGCAATTGCGCCGGATCGGGAAACGGCTCGTTGAGCGCATACCAGCGCGGATCCGTATGACCGTGCGGACTGACGATCGGCAGGTTCTTCACCCCGGCATAAAGGGCGCGAGCCAGCGTTCGCGTTTCCGGCGCGAACAGCAGGTCCGGATCGGTCAGTGCAGCCACTCGGCTCCTCCCAGGCTGGCCTTATTGGTAGATCGGCCAGAGATAATGTCAACATACAAAAATCATTAAGTTGTATGATGACTTTTGCATATGCCTCGGCCATTGTACGAGGCGGTGACGGGTGCTACGCCGCAGCGTCCATTCCTGCCCAGCGAGTGGCTCGACGCGCCGATCGGAGACTTTGAACGCCAATGAACAGCCGTCTTTCCAACGCCACGATCGCCGAACTGCCGGGCGCAATCGCCATACCTCGCTACGATCGCGACGCTGTGACGCCCGGCATCGTCCATCTTGGCGTCGGCGCGTTCCACCGCGCCCACCAGGCGGCCTATGTCGACGCTTGCCTGGCGGATGGCGAGGCGGACTGGGGCATCGTCGGCGTCTCGCTGCGCAGCCCCGACACGCGCGACGCACTGGCGCCGCAGGATGGGCTCTACACGCTGGCGGTGCGGGACAGCGCTGGCGAAAAGCTGCAGGTCGTCGGCTCCATCCTGTCGTTGCTGGTGGCGCCGGAGGACCCTGGCGCGGTGCTTGCCGCGCTGACCGACCCGCGTACCCGCATCGTTACGCTGACCATCACCGAAAAAGCCTATCTAAGGGCGGCTGACGGTAGTCTCGATGGGAGCCATCCCGACATCGTGCATGATCTGGCGAACCCCGGATCGCCAAAGACGGCGCATGGTTTCCTGGCCGAGGCGCTCGCGCGCCGCCGCGCTGCCGGCGCGCCGCCCTTCACCGTGCTCTGCTGCGACAACCTGCCGGCCAACGGCGCGACGCTGCACCGGCTGCTGATTGAGTTTGCGATGCTGCTCGACGCCCGTGGCAGCGCAGGCGATCGCCCGTTAGCCGGCTATGTCGCCGACGAAGTGGCCTTCCCGTCGAGCATGGTCGACCGCATCGTGCCGGCGACCACCGATGCCGACCGCACCCGCATTGCCGGCGAACTCGGCCTCGAGGATGCCTGGCCGGTCATGACCGAGCCGTTCCGGCAATGGGTGATCGAGGATCGTTTCCCGGCCGGCCGGCCGGCCTGGGAGAAATTCGGCGTCACCATGGTCGAGGACGTCGGTCCCTTCGAGGATATGAAGCTGAGGCTGCTCAACGGCGCCCATTCGGGCATAGCCTATCTCGGCCTGCTCAGCGGTCATGCGACCGTCGATCGCGCGTTTGCCGATCCGGCGATCCGGCAATTCGTGGACTGGCTTTGGGCCGAGGCCATTCCAACGCTGCCGCAGGATGCCGGGCTCGACCCAATCCCCTACACGGCCGAGCTCGCCGCGCGCTTTTCCAACACGGCGCTGGCCCACCGCACGGCGCAGATCGCCAATGACGGCAGCCAGAAGCTGCCGCAGCGCATCGTCGCTTCCGCCCTCACCCGGCTGGAGGCAGGTCTGCTTCCAGAACATCTGTCGCTGGTTGTCGCTGCCTGGATCGCCGCATGCGCCGCGCGCGGTGGCAGCTTGCCGCTAGGCCATTTCACCGATCCGCTCGATGCGGCGTTGACCGCACTTTTGGGCCAGGAGCTGCCGGCGAATGAAACGGTGACGGAGGTGTTTGAGCTGGCCGGCTTCGCCAAGGACCACGCCAAACGCCAGACGTTGATCGAACTCGTGGCCGTGCATCTCGTCCACCTGCGACGAGAGGGGCCGGTGCTGGCATTCGCCGCGCTCGGCATAGACAGCCGATAACGCTCGCGCCTATTTGCCTGCGCTGGACAAGCGGGGCGGACTGTCCATCAAACAAAAAAGCGGGGCAAGCCCCGCCTTTTCAATCATGTGTCAGGAGACGTCGTCAGGCCGGCAGCAACGCGCCTTCGAGCGTCGTGAGCTGGCTGAGGAACTGCTCGGCCTTGGCGCGGGCCTCGTCGTCCTTGGCGTCGGCGGCGTCTTCCCTGGCCTCCTGGATGCGGCGGGTAATGTCGGCGCGGTCGATGTCGTTCACATGCGTCGCCGATTCGGCAAGCAGCGTGCAGCCGGAGGGCAGGATGTCGGCGAAGCCGCCGAACACGACATAGCGCTCTTCCCTGCCGGCCGCGGTCTTCACCGTGACGACGCCAGGCTTGATCGTGGTCATGACCGGAGCGTGCTGCGCCATCACGGTCATCTCGCCTTCGGCGCCCGGGATGACGACGAACTCCACCTCTTCGGAAACCAAGAGACGCTCCGGCGAGACCAGTTCGAACTTGAAAGCTTCAGCCATGATCAATTTAGCGAGTAGGGAATAGCGAGTAGCGAGTAGTGA
Organism: Mesorhizobium captivum; assembly: GCF_033977165.1. Classification (NCBI taxonomy): domain Bacteria; kingdom Pseudomonadati; phylum Pseudomonadota; class Alphaproteobacteria; order Hyphomicrobiales; family Phyllobacteriaceae; genus Mesorhizobium; species Mesorhizobium captivum. Next base: position 87,640 of record NZ_JAVIJB010000023.1, on the reverse strand, counting down.
AGAAACTCGCCAAGCCTGTTGATCCCTATTCGCTACTCCCTATTCGCTATTCGCTTTCTTATGCCGCTTCAGCCGCCAGGCGCTGCGCCTTCTCGACCGCTTCCTCGATGCCGCCGACCATGTAGAAGGCGGCTTCGGGCAGGTGATCGTAGTCGCCGGCGCAGAGGCCCTTGAAGCCCTTGATGGTGTCGGCGAGGTCGACCAGCTTGCCCGGCGATCCAGTGAACACTTCAGCGACGAAGAACGGCTGCGACAGGAAGCGCTCGATCTTGCGGGCGCGGGCAACGGTCTGCTTGTCCTCTTCCGACAGCTCGTCCATGCCAAGGATGGCGATGATGTCCTGCAGCGACTTGTAGCGCTGCAGGATCGACTGCACCTGGCGGGCGACCTGGTAGTGCTCCTCGCCGACGACCATCGGGTCGAGCATGCGCGAGGTCGAGTCCAGCGGATCGACGGCCGGGTAGATGCCCTTTTCCGAGATCGCGCGGTTGAGCACGGTGGTGGCGTCGAGGTGGGCGAAGGAGGTCGCCGGCGCCGGGTCGGTCAAGTCGTCGGCCGGGACGTAGATCGCCTGCACCGAGGTGATCGAGCCCTTGGTCGTGGTGGTGATGCGCTCCTGCAGCGCGCCCATGTCGGTGGCCAGCGTCGGCTGGTAACCCACGGCCGAGGGAATACGGCCGAGCAGCGCCGACACTTCCGAGCCCGCCTGCGTGAAGCGGAAGATGTTGTCGACGAAGAACAGCACGTCCTGGCCCTGGTCGCGGAAATACTCGGCGACCGTCAGACCGGTGAGGCCGACGCGGGCGCGGGCACCCGGCGGCTCGTTCATCTGGCCGTAGACCAGCGCTGCCTTCGAGCCCTGGCCGCCGCCCTTCTTGTTGACGCCCGATTCGATGAACTCGTGGTAGAGGTCGTTGCCTTCGCGGGTACGCTCGCCGACGCCGGCGAACACCGAGAAGCCGCCGTGAGCCTTGGCGACGTTGTTGATCAGTTCCTGGATCAGCACGGTCTTGCCGACGCCGGCGCCGCCGAACAGGCCGATCTTGCCGCCGCGGGCGTAAGGCGCGAGCAGGTCGAGAACCTTGATGCCGGTGACCAGGATCTGCGCTTCGGTCGACTGGTCGACATAGGCCGGAGCCGGCTGGTGGATGGCGCGCAGCTCGACGGCGTCGACCGGGCCGGCTTCGTCGACCGGCTCGCCGATGACGTTGATGATGCGGCCGAGCATGCCCGGGCCGACCGGCACCGAGATCGGCCCGCCGGTGTCGAAGACGTCCTGGCCGCGGACCAGACCTTCGGTCGAGTCCATGGCGATGCAGCGCACGGTGTTCTCGCCGAGGTGCTGAGCGACCTCGAGCACCAGGCGGTTGCCGACATTGTCGGTTTCGAGCGCGTTCAGAATGGCCGGCAGATGGTCTTCGAACTGCACGTCGACGACGGCGCCGATGACCTGGCGGACCTTGCCGGCGGCGCCGACCCTCTTCGCCGCAACGCTCGCCGCCTTGGCGGGCGCCGCTGCCTTGGCCGGAGCGGCCGCCTTCCTGGCCGGAGCGGCCTTCGCGGCTGCTGCCGGAGCCTTTGCCGCCTTGGGGGCCGGTGCCGCCTTGGCTGCGGTCTTCGGGGTAGCTGCTTTCGCCATCGTCTTTGCCCTTTTCGTCTATCCGTTGTTCACGCCGTCTGCAGCGAGGTCGACGAACCTCGCCGGCAGGGCGCGCCTAGAGCGCCTCGGCGCCCGAAATGATTTCGATCAGTTCCTTGGTGATCTGCGCCTGCCGCTGGCGGTTGTAGGTGATCGACAGCCTGTTGATCATGTCGCCGGCGTTGCGCGTCGCATTGTCCATCGCGCTCATCTTGGCGCCCATCTCGCCGGCCGCGTTCTCGAGCAGCGCGCGGAAAATCTGCACGGCGATGTTGCGCGGGATGAGGTCGGAGAGGATCTCGCCCGGCTCCGGCTCGTATTCGTAGACCGCGGTGGCGCCGTTGCCCGTCTCGGCAGCGGCGGAAGCCTGGGCCGCCGGAATGATCTGCTGCGCCGTCGGGATCTGGCTGATCACCGACTTGAACTGCGAATAGAACAGCGTGCAGACGTCGAATCCGTCCTGGTTGAACAGGTTGATGATCTTGCGCGCGATCGCATCGGCATTGGCGAAGCCGAGCGTCTTGACCTCGCGCAGATCGACGCGCTCGAGGATCAGCGAGGCATAGTCGCGGCGCAGGATGTCGAAGCCCTTCTTGCCGACGCAGATGATCTTCACCTGCTTGCCGTCGGAGAGGAGCCGGCGGATATGTTCGCGGGCAAGACGCGCGATCTGCGAGTTGAAGCCGCCGCACAGGCCGCGCTCGGCGGTGCAGACGATGAGCAACTGCACGTCGTCCCTGCCGGTGCCGGTCATCAGCGCCGGGGCATCGCCGCCGCCGCCGACCGCCTGGGTGATGTTGGCCAGCACCACGCCCATGCGCTCGGAGTAGGGACGCGCCGCTTCCGCCGCTTCCTGCGCGCGACGCAGCTTCGCCGCAGCGACCATCTGCATCGCCTTGGTGATCTTCTGCGTCGCCTTGACCGAGGCGATACGGTTACGAAGGTCTTTTAACGAAGCCATGCTTCAAACCCGATCCCGTCCGGCTTCGTTCAAGCAAAGGTCTTGGCGAAGGCGTCGATTTCCGCCTTCAGCTTGGCGCGCAGGTCGTCCGACAGCGCCTTCTCGTTGCGGATGCCGTCGAGCACCTCCTTGCCGGCCGAGCGCATGTGGCTGAGCAGGCCATGCTCGAACTTGCCGACCTGGTTGAGCGCCAGCTTGTCGAGATAGCCGTTGACGCCGGCGAAGATCACCGCGACCTGCTCCTCGACCTTGAGCGGCGAGAACTGCGGCTGCTTCAACAGCTCCGTCAGGCGCGATCCGCGGTTGAGCAGACGCTGCGTGGCGGCGTCGAGGTCCGAGCCGAACTGCGCGAAGGCCGCCATTTCGCGGTACTGCGCGAGCTCGCCCTTGATCGAGCCGGCGACCTGCTTCATCGCCTTGATCTGCGCCGAGGAACCGACGCGCGACACCGAGAGACCGACGTTCACCGCCGGGCGGATGCCCTGGAAGAACAGGTTGGTTTCGAGGAAGATCTGGCCGTCGGTGATCGAGATCACGTTGGTCGGGATGTAGGCCGACACGTCGTTGGCCTGCGTCTCGATGATCGGCAGCGCCGTCAGCGAGCCGTTGCCGTTGTCGTCGTTGAGCTTGGCGGCGCGCTCGAGCAGGCGCGAGTGCAGGTAGAACACGTCGCCCGGATAGGCTTCGCGGCCCGGCGGGCGGCGCAGCAAGAGCGACATCTGGCGATAGGCGACGGCCTGCTTCGACAGGTCGTCATAGCTGATCAGGGCATGCATGCCGTTGTCGCGGAAATACTCGCCCATCGTGCAGCCGGCGAATGGCGCCAGGAACTGCATCGGCGCTGGATCTGACGCGGTGGCGGCGATGATGATGGAGTAGTCGAGCGCGCCGCGCTCTTCCAGCACCTTCACGAACTGCGCGACGGTCGAGCGCTTCTGGCCGACGGCGACGTAGACGCAGTAAAGCTTCTCCTTCTCCGGGCCGTTGTCGTGCACCGACTTCTGGTTCAGCATCGTGTCGAGGATGATGGCGGTCTTGCCGGTCTGGCGGTCGCCGATGACCAGCTCGCGCTGGCCGCGGCCGACCGGGATCAGCGCGTCGATGGCCTTGAGGCCTGTCGACATCGGCTCATGCACCGACTTGCGCGGAATGATGCCGGGCGCCTTGACGTCGACGCGCTTGCGTTCGGTCGCCTTGATCGGGCCCTTGCCGTCGATCGGGTTGCCGAGCGCGTCGACGACGCGGCCGAGCAGGCCGGGGCCGACCGGAACGTCGACGATGGCGCCGGTACGCTTGACGGTATCGCCTTCCTTGATGTCGCGGTCGTTGCCGAAGATGACGACGCCGACATTGTCGGCTTCGAGGTTCAGCGCCATGCCGCGGATGCCGCCCGGAAATTCGACCATCTCGCCGGCCTGGACATTGTCGAGACCGTAGACGCGGGCGATGCCGTCACCGACGGACAGAACCTGGCCGACTTCGGAGACCTCGGCCTCCTTGCCGAAATTCTTGATCTGGTCTTTCAGAATTGCGGAAATTTCCGCGGCGCGGATGTCCATCAGCCGACCTCTTTCAGTGCAAGCTTGAGCGAATTGAGTTTGGTTTTGAGCGACGTATCGATCTGGCGCGAGCCCATCTTGACGATCAGGCCGCCGAGCAGCGACGGATCGACGGTCATGGCGATGGCCACGTCCTTGCCGGCGAGGCTCTTCAGCGCCGCCTTGAGCTCGGTCTGCTGCGCGGCCGTCAGCGCATGCGCCGAGGTGACCTCGGCGGAAGCCTCGCCGCGATGGTCGGCGGCGATCTGGCGGAACGCCTTGATCATGCCGGGCACGGCGAACAGGCGGCGGTTCTTGGCGACGACGCGCAGGAAGTTGCCGACGAGGCCGGTGATCTTGGCTTTGGAGATGATCGCGCCGATGGCCTTGGCCTGGTCCTCGCTGGAGAACACCGGGCTGTTGATCAGCCGGGCAAGGTCGGCGCTGCCGTTGAGCATCGCCTCGAAATCAGTGAGGTCGGCTTCGACCTTGGCGACCGAATTTTCCTGCAGCGCGAGCTCGAACAGCGAGCCGGCATAGCGTTCTGCGACAGCTGAGATTGGCGATGACGATTGGGCCACGGACCGTCTTTTCTCTTGTCTGACAGGCCGCAGATTGTTGGCGCGAGCGAAAACTCTGGCTAAATCTTTGACCTTACTGCGATTTTTCCAAGCACGGAGGGATGGCTTCCGCTATCCCCGGCCGAAAGTCGATTGCCGTCTAGCACAGGCCTTTTAAGACCGCAATGCATCCTCCGGCATGGTTCTCAGGCACTTTTGTCGCATCAGGCGGCGAAGGCCAAGCTCAAGCGCCGGATTAATGCATGTCGCCCAAAAGTGTGCAGCGGTTTTGGGAGAACGACATGCATCAAAACAAGGACCTAAAGCGCGTCGCTTGAATCCGTTTCAGCGCGACGCGCTTTAGTCACGATTTCACGGCACGAAGCCGAAGGCGAAGGCGAGCGGCAGCGCCGCGAGCACCAATTCAACCACGATGGAAGCCCAGTTGAAAGGGGTATTGGCGCCGTCCGACATCATCGACAAAAGCCGGCCGAAAGCGGTGAACAGCCACGAGAAGCCGAGCGCCATGTAAAGCAGCGGCTGCGCCAGAAGGATGCAGCACAGGCTGACGCCGAGATAGAAGCCCGACATGCGGCCGCGCCCCTCGGCGATCGCCGCGGCCTTCTCCGGCTTGGCCTGCAGGCGCAGGATGCGGAAGGCGAGGTTCGGCGCCAGGAATAGAAGTAGGCCGATGAGCAGCGTGACGACGGCGCTCGACCATGCCAGCAACTCGCCCTGGCTCGCCGGCCACGGAAATGCGAATTCCATCTGATCCCCTCGTAAAGTCTTGTTCTGAAATTGCCGGCATTCTAGCGGAGGAAAAGCCGCGCGCCAGATGGCCGCCGACACATTAGAAAAGACGCATCAGAAGAGCGCCCAATCAGGATAGGGCGAAGTCGACCGCGGCCTCGGCATGGATACGCGTGGTGTCGAACACCGGGATATCGAAATCGTCCTGACCGATGAGCATCGTGATCTCGGTACAGCCCATGATGAGGCCGTCGATCTTTTCGTCGCGCAGCATGCGGCCGACCTCCTCGACATAGGCCGCTTTCGATTCGCCGTTGACGACGCCCTGACAGAGTTCGTCGTAGATCACCTTATGCACCATGTCGCGGCCGGCCTGATCCGGCACCACCGGCTGCAGCCCGTATTTGTCGGCGAGCCGTCCCTTGTAGAAATCCTGCTCCATGGTGAAGCGCGTCGCGAGCAGCGCCGGGCGCTTGACGCCCGTTTCGAGGGCGGCGCGCGCCGTGGCATCGGCGATATGGATGAGCGGGATCGAAATAGCCGCCTCAACCGCGCCTGCGAGCTTGTGCATGGTGTTGGTGCAGATCACCAGGCCTTGCGCGCCGGCCGCCTCCAACCCGCGCGCGGCTTCCACCAGAAGAGCGCCGGCGCCTTCCCAATCGCCCGCATGCTGGCGGTCGGCGATCTCGGCGAAATCGAACGACCATAAAAGCAGCTTCGCCGAATGCAGCCCGCCGAGGCGCTCGCGCACGATCTCATTGAGCAGCCGGTAATAGATCGCCGTCGATTCCCAGCTCATGCCGCCGATGAGGCCCAAGGTTTTCATCGGAACAAGGGTTTTCATAAGCATACGCTCCAGCGGGACTAGATGATCTCTTTCACAGAAAGCTCTGCGGGTCGATGTCGACCTGCACGCGCACCGAGCCCCTAAGCTTCGGCCCATCCGCCAGCATGGCACGGATAAAACCTTGCATGTCGGCGCGCCGCTCGCCCTGCACGAGCAGGCGAAAGCGATGGCGGCCGCCGATCAGCGACAGCGGCGCTTCGGCCGGTCCGAGCACGAAGAGATCGGACGCCTGTGGAGCCACGCGCCGCAGGCCCCGCGCATGACCTTCGGCCTCGCCTCGTGTCGCTGCGCTGACGATGATGCCGGCGAGCCGGCCAAAAGGTGGGAGTGCCGCCCGCTCGCGCTCCGCAATCTCGCGCTCATAAAAAGCTTCCGAATCGCCGGAGACGATGGCCCGCATCACCGGATGATCCGGCTGGTAGGTCTGTAAGAGGCCGAGGCTCTTCTTGCCGGTGCGGCCGGCGCGCCCCGTCACCTGGCTGAGCAGCTGGAAGGTGCGCTCGGCCGCGCGCGGGTCGCCATTGGCCAGCCCGAGATCGGCGTCGACGACGCCGACCAGCGTCATGCCGGGGAAATTGTGGCCCTTGGCGACGAGTTGCGTGCCGATGACGATATCGGCCTCTCCATTGGCGACGGCCTCGAGCTCAAGTCGCAGCCGGCGCACGCCGCCAAGCAGGTCGGACGACAGCACGATGGTGCGCGCGTCCGGGAAATGCGCCACCACCTCCTCGGCGATGCGCTCGACGCCCGGCCCGCAGGCGACGAGATGGTCGAGCGTGCCGCATTCCGGGCAGGCTTCCGGCCGCCGCTCATTGTGCCCGCAATGATGGCAGACGAGTTGGCCGCGAAAACGGTGCTCGACCAGCCAGGCCGAGCAGACCGGACAGCCGAAGCGATGGCCGCACACGCGGCAGAGCGTCAGCGGCGCATAGCCGCGCCGGTTGAGGAAGAGCAGCGACTGCTCTTGTCTCTCCAGCGTGCGCTGCATCTGCTCCAAAAGGAGAGGCGACAGGAAACCGCCGCGCGCCGGCGGGGCGCGCCGCATGTCGATCGATTTGAGGTCTGGAAGCGCCGCCTCGGCGAAGCGCGACGACAGGACCGCTCTGGCGTAGCGGCCCTGGGTTGCATTGACCCGGCTCTCGACCGAGGGCGTCGCCGACGCGAGCACGACTGGAAAGGCGCCGATGTGGCCGCGCACCACTGCCATGTCGCGGGCATTGTAGAAGACACGGTCCTCCTGCTTGTAGGCAGGATCATGCTCCTCGTCGACGACGATCAGGCCGAGTTCCTTGAACGGCAGGAACAGCGCCGAGCGCGCGCCGGCGACGACGCGCACGCCGCCTTCCGCGACCTGCCGCCAGACGCGCTCGCGCATCCTGGGCGGCAAGTCGGAATGCCACTCCGCCGGCTTGGCGCCGAAACGATCCTGGAAGCGTTCGAGGAAGGCATGGGTGAGCGCGATTTCCGGCAGCAGGATCAACACCTGCCTGCCTTTGTCGAGCGCCGCCGCCACCGCCTCGAAATAGACCTCGGTCTTGCCCGATCCGGTGACGCCGTCGAGCAGGGTGACGTTGAAGGCGTCGGCAGCGACAGCTCCGCGCAGCTTCTCGGCCGCCGCTTTCTGGTCCGGCATCAATTCCGGCAGCCCGTGGCAAGGGTCGGGCGCCGCCACTACCGGTCGTGGCGGGATCATCACCGTCTCGAACACGCCTTGTGCCCTTAAGCCGTCGATGACCGTCGAGGAGACGCCCGCCGCATGGGCGAGGCCGGAGCGCGTCCAGGCAAGCCCACCCTCTGCCGTCTCCAGCACCCGCCGCCGCGCGTCGGTCAACCGGTCCGGTTCCGCAAGGGTGCGCTGCAGCCCTTCGATCCACGGCTCCGGGTCGAAGGCTTCCGGGGCTCGGAGCAGCATCCGCGCCACCATGCCGGGGGCCGAAAGCGTGTATTGCGCGATCCAGTCGACGAAGCGACGCATCGCCCGGTCGATCGGAGGGCAGTCGAAGACCTCCTCGATCGGCCGCAGCTTTTTCGGATCGACGGATTCGACGACGGCGTCCCAGACGATGCCGGCCACCTGCCGGGGGCCTAGCGGCACGCGCACGATCGAGCCCGGCACCACGCGCATGCCCGGCGGCACGGCATAGGTATAGGGCCGTTCGGCCGGCATCGGCACCAGCACGGGTGCGGCCGCGACAAAGGGCGAATCTTCGATCATCAGGCGTGACCTTGCCCCGACTTTGCTCTAGATCAAAGAGCGACCCTCGAACGTGCCGGATCGGCACCTGGAAATCCCCAAGGAGACCGTTATGAAATTTTTTGTCGACACCGCCGACATCAAGGAGATCAAGGAACTGAACGATTTGGGGCTGCTCGATGGCGTTACCACCAACCCCTCGCTGATCCTGAAATCGGGCGGCAAGATCTCCGAGGTCACGAAGCAGATCTGCGACATCGTCGAAGGCCCGGTCTCGGCCGAGGTCGTCGCGACCGAGTTCAAGGACATGATGGCCGAGGCCGAGGTGCTGGCCAAGATTGCGCCGAATGTCGCCATCAAGGTGCCGCTGACGCTGGATGGGCTCAAGGCCTGCAAGACGATCCGCACCGAGATGAACCGCATGGTCAACGTCACGCTCTGCTTCTCGGCCAATCAGGCGCTGCTCGCCGCCAAGGCCGGCGCCTCCTTCATCTCGCCCTTCGTCGGCCGCATCGACGATACCGGCTCGGACGGCATGGAGGTGATCTCGGAAATCCGCACCATCTACGACAATTACGATTTCAAGACCGAGATCCTGACCGCTTCGGTGCGCACGGTGAACCACGTCAAGCAGGCCGCGCTGATCGGCGCTGATATCGTGACCGCGCCGCCGGCGACGCTGAGGGCGCTGGTCAACCATCCGCTGACCGACAAGGGCCTCGCCGCCTTCCTCGCCGACTGGGCCAAGACCGGCCAGAAGATCAACTGAGGCCGGAGATCGGACAAAAAAGAGGCCGGGCAACCGGCCTTTTTTTAGATACAAGCGGTGCGCGAACGTGTGTTGAGTTTCAGGGGTTTCTTGAGCTGGTTCGCGAGACCCTTCGGGAGCTATTCCCGTCTGAGGTGTTCGAGCGGTTCCGGGAGAGGGTGAATAGCCTTTGGCCGCGTGACGCACGAAACCCGGATCGGAAGGCTCCTAAGCCACCTGCGCCATCTCGTGGTCCCTCGCCGCGAACCGGGCTCCTACACGGTCGCTTCCCCCTTCTGGACGGGAAATCTGGCGAATACTTCCTTGGCTGCGAACAGGCCGTTGAGCGCCGCAGGAAAGCCCGCATAGACCGCCATCTGTATGATGATCTCGATGATTTCGTCCTTGGTCAGCCCGACATTCAGGCCCGCCTCAATGTGAACCTTCAATTGCGGAGTCGCTGTCCCCATCGCGGTCAGCGCCGCGACAGTGGCGATTTCTCGAGCGCGCAGATCGAGGCCGGGGCGGCTGTAAATGTCGCCAAACGAGAACTCGAACACGTAGTTTGCGAAGTCGGGGGCAATGTCCGCCAGAGCGGCAATGACATTGTGGCCGGCTTCGCCGTCGATTTCAGCGAGCGCCCGCTTGCCGCGTTCCAGCCGGCTTTCGCCGGCGTTCGGGGATTGTTGCGTCATATTCTTTCATCCTCTGTTCTTTGCCTGCATATCCGGCAATCTTGGTGTCGAGGACGAGAAGGCAGGCTTGCAATTCGGCCACATGCGCTCGGACACGCTCGCGGTGCCGTTCAAGCAACGCGCCGCGCTCCGCTTCCGTGCCGACGCCACGTTCCCGCAAGGCCTCGTAGCGCAGCATTTCCCGGATAGGCATCCCGGTCGCTTTGAGACGGTCGAGAAATTCTATCCAGCTGAGGATTGATGCGTCGTAGTCACGTTGGCCCGATTGGTTCCTGTCGGCATAGGGAAGCAGCCCGATCCGCTCATAGTAACGGATGGTGTGGGTCGATAATCCCGAACGCTTCGCCAGTTCACCAATCTTCATGAACGCCTTCTTTCGTCACGACGCACGGGAAGCTACAGGTTAGAGTGCGCTCTAAGTCAAGGGGTAACTAGTCGCGCAACTCCTGCTCCTACACGGTAGCGCACTGTTCCATGACATGAGCGCATGCGAGATGATGCCTGGACGCCGGAGAGCAACCACATGACTGGATTGTTGGAGCTTCTGCATCCGACAATCTGGTCAAGCCGAGCCGGAGGCGAAGACGGGCGCGAAGCGACCAAACTGGACGGTTTCCGGGAACCGGCTTATGCCGGCCGTAGCCTTAATTTAACTGCCACGCCACTTATGAGCGCTTCGGTCGGCGAAGGCCGGAAGCGCTGGAAACCGGCATTTGCAGGCCGGCCTCGCCTGAAAATCAACACACTTTAGGCCTTCTTGCCGTGCTTGGCCAAATCCTGGGCGATCGCCAGCCGAAGCAGATCGGCAAGCTCGCGGGCGGCGCGGTTCTCGGCGTCGATCTGCGCCCGGTAGGCCGCAAACTCCTGGCGCGGCCGGTCGAAGGACGACGGGATCGACCGCTTGCCGACCGCTACCACCGCGCCGGTCGCATCTCGCAGCACGTAATTGGCGGTAAGCGTCACGGTGCCCGCCGTCGGCTCGTCCTCTTCGGTCTGCACCTGGACGATGGCCGCCGACTCGACCAGCTCGCTGACGCCAAGGTCGAGCGTGTAGGCGGGCGAAGCCGGTTCGCCCGAACCCTGGCCGAAAGCGAAGATCAGATTGTTGCGCACCTGCTGGCCGGCGCGCGAGCCGACGGGCTTGATCGAGATCGATGCCAGCTCGGCGGCGGCGCCGACCTGCGAGCCGGCTGTCAGCGGCTGGCTGGAATAGAGCGGCCGCACCGTGCAGGCCGAGACCAGCGCCAGCGAGGCGACCAGCCCGAAGAGAGCCGCGCGGCGCAGCAAATGCGCCGCCTGTGACTTTTCCGGATCAGGCAACGACATTGACGATCCTCTGCGGGACGATGATCACCTTGCGGGGAGCCTTACCATCGAGCGCTTTTTGCACGAAGTCGAGGGCCAGCACCGCTTTTTCGACGGCACCTTGATCCGCGTCGCGGGCAATTGTCAAATCCCCGCGCTTCTTGCCGTTGACCTGCACCGGCAGCACGATCTCGTTGTCGACGACGAGAGCCGGATCGTAGACCGGCCAAGGCCGTTCCGCGACGAGATCGGTGCCGCCCAGCTCCTGCCAGCATTCCTCGGCCAGATGCGGCATCACCGGCGCGATCACATGCACCAGGATCTCCACGGCCTCGCGGCAGGCGCCCTTCAGCGCCGCGTCGGCCTTGCCTTCGGCGACATCGTTGAGCGGCGCCGTCAGCGCATTGGCAAGCTCGTAGATGCGGGCGATCGCCCGGTTGAAGCCGAGCTTCTCGATATCCTCGCCGATCGCCTTCAGGATCTTGTGCGCGGCCTTGGAGACGGCTCCGGCATCGCCCTCTTTCGCCGCGGCCGGCTTCACGCCGTTGAGCTGCTCGGCCGCGATCTGCACCAGGCGCCAGACGCGCTGCACGAAGCGATGCGCGCCGGCCGCACCCTCGTCCGTCCATTCAACGTCGCGCTCGGGCGGCGAGTCCGACAGCATGAACCAGCGCGCCGTATCGGCGCCGTAGCCGTCGGTGATCTCTTCCGGGCTCACCGTGTTCTTCTTCGACTTCGACATTTTCTCGAGCGCGCCGATCGTCGCCTCTTCGCCGGTGGCGATCTCGATGGCGCGGCGCTTGCCGCCCGCATCCTCGATCCTGACCTCGCCCGGCGACAGCCAGCGCCCATTGGTCGACGGGCCGCCGACCCGGTAGGTCTCGTGCACCACCATGCCTTGCGTGAACAGGCCCTTGAACGGCTCGGCGAGATTGAGGTGCCCGGTCTCGCGCATGGCGCGGGTGAAGAAGCGCGAATAGAGCAGATGCAGGATCGCGTGCTCGATGCCGCCGATATACTGGTCGACCGCCAGCCACTCGTCGGCCGCCTTCGGCTCGGTCGGTTCATTTGCCCAGGGCGCAGTGAAGCGTGCGAAATACCAGGACGAGTCGACGAAGGTGTCCATCGTGTCGGTCTCGCGCCGCGCGTCGCGGCCGCATTGCGGACATTTCACATGCCGCCATGTCGGGTGGCGGTCGAGCGGATTGCCCGGACGGTCGAACTCGATGTCGTCGGGCAGCTTGACCGGCAGGTCGGCCTTCGGCACCGGCACCACGCCGCAGGCCTCGCAATGGATCATCGGGATCGGGCAGCCCCAGTAGCGCTGGCGCGAGATGCCCCAGTCGCGCAGGCGGAAATTCACCTTGCGCTCGGCCATCGGCCGGCCGCCGATCGTCTTCTGTTCGAGCAGCTTCGCCACTTCGTCGAACGCCCTCTCCGGCTTCATGCCGTCGAGGAAGCGCGAATTGATCATCACGCCGTCGTCGACATAGGCTTCATCGATGATCTGGAAGCTTCCTTGATTTTCGCCTTCCGGCATGACAACCGGGATCACCGGCAGGCCGTATTTGTTGGCGAAGTCGAGGTCGCGCTGGTCGCCCGACGGGCAGCCGAAGATCGCGCCGGTGCCGTATTCCATCAGCACGAAATTGGCGACATAGACCGGCAGCGTCCAGTTCTCGTCGAACGGATGGACGACGCGGATGCCGGTGTCGAAACCCTTCTTCTCGGCCGTCTCCAGCGCCGCCACCGAGGTGCCCATGTGGCGGACCTCGTCGATGAACTTGGCCAGCGCGGGATTGCTTTCGGCGGCCTTCCTCGCCAGCGGATGATCGGCGGCCACCGCCATGAAGGAGGCGCCGAAGATCGTGTCCGGCCTTGTCGTGTAGACTTCCAACTCATGCATGTCGCCGACCGAAGCCGCCAGCGGCCAGCGGATCAGCAAGCCATCCGAACGACCGATCCAGTTGTGCTGCATCAGCTTGACCTTTTCAGGCCATTCGTCGAGGCGCTCGAGCGACTCCAGCAGGTCCTGAGCGAAGTCGGTGATCTTGAAGAACCACTGCGTCAGCTCGCGCTGCTCGACCAGTGCGCCCGAGCGCCAGCCGCGGCCGTCGATGACCTGCTCGTTGGCGAGCACCGTCATGTCCTCCGGGTCCCAGTTGACCTTGGAGGATTTGCGCGTCACCAGCCCCTTCTCGACGAAGTCGAGGAACAGCATCTGCTGGCGGTGGTAATAGTCGACGTCGCAGGTGGCGAACTCGCGCGCCCAGTCGAGCGACAGGCCCATGACCTTGAGCTGCTCGCGCATGACCGCGATGTTCTCATAGGTCCAGTCCTTGGGGTGGACCTTGTTCTGCATTGCCGCGTTCTCGGCCGGCATGCCGAATGCGTCCCAGCCCATCGGATGCAGCACGTTGAAACCCCTGGCGCGCTTGTAGCGCGCCACGACGTCGCCCATCGTATAGTTGCGGGTGTGGCCGATATGGATCTTGCCCGACGGATAGGGGAACATCTCGAGCACGTAGTATTTCGGCTTGGGGTCGTCGTTCCGGGCTTCGAACAGCTTCTTTTCGGCCCAGGCCTTCTGCCATTTGGGCTCGGAGGTGCGCGGATTGTATCGTTCGGTTGCCATCGGATGTTTTTCACTTAAAAGCAGGTGCGCGGCGCCGGACAAGACCGGCAGCCGATATGTCGTCGCGGTGTTCACCATGGATTGCCGGACCCGTCAACTGTGGCGATCCGGCGTTGGCGCTGAAACTACAGGCAGGATATGGGCATGACGAGTGCCGTAGAACAGTTTCTCGCGGTCAAGGCGAGGATCGCAAATGCCGAGCGCGAGGCCAAGCGCGAACCCGGCGTCGTCACGCTGGTCGCGGTGTCGAAGACCTTTGCGGCGGAAGATATTCGCCCTGTGATCGAGGCGGGCCAGCGCGTCTTCGGCGAGAACCGTGTGCAGGAAGCGCAAGGTAAATGGCCGGCGCTGAGAGAGGCATTTCCCGATATCGAATTGCATCTGATCGGCCCGCTGCAATCCAACAAGACCAAGGAAGCGGTAGCGCTTTTCGATGTCATCGAGACGGTCGACCGCGAGAAGATCGCCGCCGAGCTTGCAAAGGAGATTGCGAAGCACGGCCGGACGCCAAAACTCTATGTCCAGGTCAACACCGGCTCTGAGCCGCAGAAAGCCGGCATCGAGCCGCGCGAGGCGGTCGCCTTCGTCAAGCGCTGCCGTGACTTCCATGGCCTCGCCATCGAAGGCCTGATGTGCATACCGCCGGCGGACGAAAACCCCGGCCCGCATTTCGCGCTGTTGGAAAAGCTCGCCCGCGAGGCGGGCGTCGCAAAACTCTCGATGGGCATGTCCGGCGATTACGAGACGGCGATCGCCTTCGGCGCGACCAGCGTCAGGGTCGGCTCGGCGATCTTCGGCAGCCGCGACTAATTCCACGACACGAAGTCCCGGCGTCGTCATCCCTTGGGCGTAGCGCCGCGAAGCGGAGCGCAGACCCCAGGATGACGAGCTGACTGGCGCTTCGGCCAATCTCCACAATGCGAGATTTTGCCGACGCAAGCACACCGTCCAATCCCAGGAAACGTACGTTAGCGGTTTTCCGCCCGGAATTCCGATGAAAAACAAACGGCTAAAGCAGACGCGTCACACCACCGCATTGCACCGCCGGGTCGGCTCACTACGTGCGCTCGAAGGAACGCGCGCGTGGCTCCTTCAAGTGAAAGGAGGCCCCGATGACCGTCACACGCCACGACCAGGAAATCACACAAAACCAGCAAGTCTCCCGTGGGCTGCACCGGTGGGTCTATTTCGCCATGGTGGGGCTCGCGGCCTGCTATGCGCTATCGGCCTGGATCGGTTTCGCCGGCGGTTATGACGAATATCTGCTTTTCGTCGTCACCGGTTTCATCGTGATGGCGGTGGCGCTGCCGGCCATCGCCGGCCACGTTTGGCGCCATCACCGGATCGGCCGTCCGAGCAAGCCCAAAACTTTCCCCGACTGGATCGCGGGCGAATTCGACACCGGCGAGCATCCGGTGAAAGCCAGCACCGCGACGATCGAAATTCTCCTGCCGCTTGCCGCCGTCGCCTTCGGCATGACGGCATTCGCGATCCTCGCCCTGATCGAAAGCTGAGCGATCCGAGGAGAAGCGCGCAGCGGTTTTCTGTCGGGAACTGGATAGGCGATCCGGTGCCGACCTCTTCGTCACGATCGCGTTACCGGCCCCTCCAACCGGACGATAGCGTTGCGCCAGCGCTTGAAACGAAACGGACCGTTCCTATTTCCCCGGTGTCAGTCAGACAAAACCGTGTCAGTCAGACAAACATGTCATTCAACCGTGTCACCCAATCCTTCTCTCGGGGAAATTCACCATGCGCTACAACCAACTCGGCAACACCGGCCTGTTCGTCTCCGAACTCTGCCTCGGCACCATGACCTTCGGCGCCGCCGGTGAGAACGCCCAATGGGGCCTCATCGCCAGCCTTGACCAAAAGGGCGTGAACGAGATCGTCGGCCGCTCGATCGCCGCCGGGATCAATTTCTTCGACACCGCCGACGTCTACTCCTTCGGTGCGTCGGAGCGGCTGCTCGGCCAATCGCTCAAGGACCTTGGCGTCAAGCGCTCGGACGTCATCATCGCCACCAAGGTGCATGGTGTCATGGGCGAAGGCCCGAACCAGCGCGGCTCCTCGCGCGGCCACATCATGGACTCGATCGACGGCAGCCTAGAGCGGCTGCAGCTCGACCACATCGATCTCTACCAGCTGCACGGCACCGATACGGTGACGCCGATCGACGAGACGCTGCGGGCGCTCGACGACCTCGTCGCCAGCGGCAAGGTGCGTTACGTCGGCGTCTCCAACTGGCAGGCCTGGCGCATCGCCAAGGCATTGGGCATCGCCGAGCGCAAGGACTATGCCCGCTTCGAGACGGTGCAATCCTATTACTCGATCGCCGGCCGCGATCTCGAGCGCGAGATCGTGCCTTTGATCAACGAGGAGAAGCTCGGCTTGATGGTCTGGTCGCCGATGGCCGGCGGGCTGCTCTCCGGCAAATACGGCCCGGGCGCGCCGGGCAATGGCGAAGGCCGCCGCGCCAGCTTCAACTTCCCGCCGGTCAACGAGGACCGCGCCTGGGCCGCGGTCGCCGTCATGCGCGAGATCGCCAAGAAGCATGACGTCAGCGTCGCCACGGTGGCGCTGGGCTATGTGCTGGCCAAGCCCTTCGTGATGAGCGTCCTCATCGGCGCCAGCCGCATGGACCAGCTCGAGCAGAACCTCGCCGCAACCGGGCTGAAGCTCGATGCCGGCGATCTTGCCAAGCTCGACGAGGTCAGCGCGCTGCCTTCAGAATATCCCGGCTGGATGCTGGAGCGGCAAGGCGCCGGCCGGCGTCCGGCGCCCTTCGTGCCGAAGGCTTGAGCCCGATTGACATCTGGCCGATATCTAGAGCAATTCCAGGAAAAGTGTGAGCGGTTTTCCGTCCGGAATTGCGTCAAAACAAAGAGATAGAGCGGTTCGCCGTTTCCGTGAAACGGTGAAACGCTCTAAAGCCGCGCGCTTCCTGGTGCGCGGCTTTTTGATTCCTTCAAAGACGCACCGTCTCCACGAGAAAGTCGAGAAACGCCCGCACCCTGGCCGGCAGATGCTTGCCCTGGCCGACATAGACCGCGTGCGTCGGCTCCTCGTCGCCGGGATTGAACTCCTCCAGCAGCGAAACTAGTCGCCCGGCAAAGATATCGGGCTCGACATGCCAGCGCGCCAGCCGGGCGATGCCGGCACCCGCCAACGCGGTCAGCCGCATCGCCTCGCCGTCGCTGACCGTCGCGTTGCCGGCAATCGGGACGACGATCGGTGCGCCATCCACGCCGATGAAAGGCAGGCCGTCGATATGCCGCGCGAAGCCGAAGGCAAGCAGATTGTGACGGTTGAGATCGGCGGGCGTGCGTGGCATGCCGCGGGCTTCGAGATAGGCGGGAGCGGCAATCACCACCATCGGGCTCTGGCCAAGCTTGCGCGCCACCAGACGTGACTCGCGCAGCGGACCGGCGCGGATGGCGACATCGGCGCGCTCTTCCAGAAGGTCGATGACATTGTCGGTCAGCACCGCCTCGACGCTAATCTCCGGATAGCGTTCCAGGAAGCGCGGCAAGAGCGGCATCAGCCGATGCTGGCCGAAGGGCACATAGCTGTTGACCCTGAGCCTGCCGCGGGGCGCGGCACCCGCCGCCGCTTCGCGCTCGGCCGCATCGAGATCGGCGAGAATGCGCAGGCCGCTGTCGTGGAAGGCGGCCCCTTCCGGGGTCAGTTGCAGCCGGCGCGTCGAGCGGCTGACGAGGCGAGCGCCGAGCCGCGCCTCCAAGCGCGCGATCAGCTTGCTCACCGCCGACGGCGTCATGCGGAGCCGCCGCGCCGCGGCCGAAAAACTGCCCGCCTCGACGACGCGGACGAACACTTCGATCTCGCCGGAGCGGTTGATTTCGGGCCTCGCCATTCGTGAATCTATTTCACAGAAAATATGCCCGATGCAAGGCTGGTTCACAGCTTGGCGGATAACGATCTACCCGGTCGGGCGCGGACGGGGCGTCCTTCAGCAATCAAACGGACGATCGCCATGCCTCTTGCCCTCTATGCCCTCACCGCCGGCGCCTTCGGCATCGGCGTCACCGAATTCGTCATCATGGGCCTGCTGCTCGATGTCAGCGCCGATCTCGGCGTCTCGATCTCGGCCGCTGGCCTGCTCATTTCCGGCTATGCGCTGGGCGTCGTCGTCGGCGCGCCGCTGCTCGGCGTGCTCACCGGCCGCCTGGCGAAGAAGACGCTGCTGCTTGCCCTGATGGTGGTCTTCACCATCGGCAACCTCGCCTGTGCGCTGGCGCCCGATTATTGGACGCTGATGGCGGCGCGCGTGCTCACCGCTTTCGCCCATGCCTCCTTCTTCGGCGTCGGCTCGGTCGTCGCGACCAGCCTTGTTGCGCCGAACAGGAAGGCGTCGGCGATCGCGCTGATGTTCACCGGCCTCACCGTCGCCAACATCCTCGGCGTGCCGTTCGGCACCTGGCTCGGCCAGGCCTATGGCTGGCGCTCCACCTTCCTCGCCGTCACGCTGGTCGGCGTCATCGCCTTGGCCGTGATCGCGCTGCTGGTGCCGCGCGACGAGCCGGCCGCGGCCGACGAGGACGAGAGCTCCGAAGGCGCGCTTACCGTGCTTGGCCGCCGGCCGGTGCTGCTCGGCCTGTTGACCACGGTGCTGAGCTGGGTCGGCGTCTTTGCCGCCTTCACCTATCTGGCGCCGATCCTGACCCGCATCAGCGGCTTTTCCGAAGCCGCCGTGTCGCCGATCCTGCTCGTCTTCGGCGGCGGGCTGGTCGCCGGCAACCTGCTTGGCGGGCGCCTTGCCGACCGGCATTTGGTGCCGACAGTCATCGGCACGCTGATCGCCCTGTCGGCCGTACTGTTCGTCATGACCGCCGCGATACATCAGCCGATTGCGGCAATCATCGCCGTCGGCCTGCTGGGCGCGGCCGCCTTCGCCACCGTCGCGCCGCTGCAGATGTGGGTGCTGGAAAAGGCCAAGGGCGCCGGCCAGGGCCTCGCTTCGTCCTTCAACATCGCCGCCTTCAATCTCGGCAATGCCATCGGCGCCTGGCTCGGCGGCTTCGTCATCGATCACGGACCGGGCCTGGGCGCCGTCACGCTTGTCGCCGGCCTGGTGCCGCTCGTGGCGCTGGCCGTGGTCCTTCTGGCGCAGCGCCTCGAGCGCCGCGCGATCGGCTCGCCGGCGCTGGCACAGTGTTGATCAGATCAATTCCGTCTTCGACATCCCAAGGAGAACCATCATGGAGTATCGACGTCTCGGCGCCTCCGGCCTGAAAGTGCCGGCGCTTTCCTTCGGCGCCGGAACCTTCGGCGGCTCGGGCCCTCTGTTCGGCGCCTGGGGCAACAGCGACGCCAAGGAAGCACGCCGGCTGGTCGACATCTGCCTGGAGGCGGGCGTCAATCTCTTCGACACGGCCGACGTCTACTCGAACGGCGCCTCGGAGGAGGTGCTTGGCGAAGCGATCAAGGGTCGTCGCGACGCGGTGCTGATCTCGACCAAGACCGCGCTGCCGATGGGCGACGGGCCGGCCGACTACGGCTCGTCGCGCTCGAGGCTGATACGGTCCGTCGACGCGGCGCTGAAACGTCTCGGCACCGACTATATCGACCTCTTGCAGCTCCATGCCTTCGATGCCGCGACGCCGATCGAGGAGGTGTTGTCGACGCTGGACGACCTCCTGCGCTCCGGCAAGCTGCGTTATGTCGGCGTCTCCAACTTCTCCGGCTGGCAAGTGATGAAGTCGCTCGGGCTTGCGGACAAGCATGGCTACCCGCGCTATGTAGCGCATCAGGTCTATTATTCGCTCGTCGGGCGCGACTATGAATGGGAACTGATGCCGCTCGGCCTCGACCAGGGCGTCGGCGCGCTGGTGTGGAGCCCGCTCGGCTGGGGCCGGCTGACCGGCAAGATCCGCCGCGGCCAGCCGCTGCCGCAAAAGAGCCGGCTGCACGACACGGCGAGCTTCGGCCCTCCGGTCGAGGACGAGCATCTCTATCGGGTTGTCGACGCACTCGAGGCGGTCGCCGCCGAAACCGGCAAGACCGTGCCGCAGGTCGCCATCAACTGGCTCCTGCAACGGCCGACCGTGTCGTCGGTGATCATCGGCGCGCGCAACGAGGA
Organism: Mesorhizobium captivum; assembly: GCF_033977165.1. Classification (NCBI taxonomy): domain Bacteria; kingdom Pseudomonadati; phylum Pseudomonadota; class Alphaproteobacteria; order Hyphomicrobiales; family Phyllobacteriaceae; genus Mesorhizobium; species Mesorhizobium captivum. Next base: position 67,668 of record NZ_JAVIJB010000023.1, on the reverse strand, counting down.
GCAGTTGCGCCAGAACCTCGGCGCCGTCGGCTGGGTGTTGACGCCGGAGCAGATGCAGGCGCTCGATGAAGCAAGCGCGGTGACCGCGCCCTATCCGTACTTCCCCTATCGCCGCCAGGAAGGCTTCGCCCGGCTGAACCCGCCGGCGGTGTGAGCGCCAGCGTTGAAGCTGCCGATCTCCCCCCTTGCGGGGGAGATGGCCGGCAGGCCAGAGGGGGTCGTCTCACGTAGAGCACCAGCGTCGTCTCTCGTCATGGAGGGCATTGGCGCTCCACGCGCGGCAACCCCCTCTGTCGCCTTCGGCGACATCTCCCCCTCAAGGGGGGGAGATTATGCGCGACGCCTCAATGCAACACGAACTCCCCGTCCACCTTCCGCCACTCGTTCGGCGCGATCAGCGTCTGGTGCGTGTAGGTGACCGAATGCAATGGCCCATCGAGCCTGGTCTTCCAGAATTCGATGAAGCGGATCAGCACCGGAAATTTTGGGGCGATGTCGTAGTCCTGCCAGATATAGCTCTGCAGCAAGTGCGGGTGATCGGGGAAATGATAGAGAATCTTGGCCGTCGTCAGCCCATAGCCCTTGAGCATCAGATCCATTTCGGAACGGTCACGCATCGCAGCCCCTAGGTCGATCTCCTTTCCTCCCAACGCGCGATTCTGCGCTCAGTTGCTTAACTGTCTATTGATTTTAGCAGCACCAGGGGCAGTTTTCCATCGCTAAAACAGTCGGTTAGCAGCGATGAGGTGGGAGTGCTGACAGCGTTTCGCAGCTACCCTGCGTCATCCCGCCACGCGAATCCAACGTCTAATGTTGCCGTCGGCGCGGAACTGTTAATAATGCCCGCGAATTCGCGGCCGGTTCGCCGCGATGCCGCTGGTGCTTCAAGCCAGCGGAACCGTCCCGGAGGAAAGCTAAAATGTCCGACGTCCGTGTCCACCGCGTCCAGCCGGCGTGGAAGAAAAACGCGCTGATCGACAACGACACCTATCTCAAATGGTATGCCGACAGCGTGAAAAATCCGGACAAGTTCTGGGGCAAGCACGGCAAGCGCATCGACTGGTTCAAGCCCTTCACCAAGGTCAAGAACACCTCCTTCGACGGCAAGGTCTCGATCAAGTGGTTCGAGGACGGCCAGACCAACGTTTCCTACAACTGCATCGACCGCCATCTGAAGAAGCGCGGCGACCAGACCGCCATCATCTGGGAGGGCGACAACCCCTACGATGACAGGAAGATCACCTATAACGAGCTTTATGCGCATGTCTGCCGCTTCGCCAATGTGCTGAAGAAGCATGGCGTCAAGAAGGGCGACCGCGTCACCATCTACATGCCGATGATCCCGGAAACGGCTTACGCGATGCTGGCCTGCACGCGTATCGGCGCCATCCACTCGGTCGTCTTCGGCGGTTTCTCGCCCGATGCGCTCGCCGGGCGCATCGACGACTGCAAGTCGACCATCATTGTCACCGCCGACGAGGGCCTGCGCGGCGGCAAGCCGATCCCGCTGAAGGACAACGCCGACAAGGCGATCGACATCGCCGCCAAGGCCGGCACCAGGGTCGAAAAGGTGGTGGTCGTGCGCCGCACCGGCGGCAAGACCGGCTGGGTGCCGGGACGCGACGTCTGGTACCACGACGAGGCGGCGACCGTTAAGGCCGACTGCAAACCGGAGAAGATGAAGGCGGAGGATCCGCTGTTCATCCTCTACACCTCGGGCTCGACCGGCAAGCCGAAGGGCGTGCTGCACACCACCGCCGGCTATCTCGTCTATGTCGCGATGACCCACCAATATGTCTTCGACTACCATGACGGCGACATCTACTGGTGCACCGCCGATGTCGGCTGGGTGACGGGCCACAGCTACATCGTCTACGGGCCTTTGGCCAACGGCGCCACCACGCTGATGTTCGAAGGTGTGCCGAACTATCCCTCGCAGTCGCGCTTCTGGGAAGTCATCGACAAGCACAAGGTCAACATCTTCTACACCGCGCCGACGGCGCTGCGCGCGCTGATGGGCGCCGGCGACGGCCATGTGAAGAAGACCTCGCGCAAGTCGCTGCGCGTTTTGGGCACGGTCGGCGAGCCGATCAACCCCGAAGCCTGGGAGTGGTATTTCAACGTCGTCGGCAACGCCAAGGTGCCGATCGTCGACACCTGGTGGCAGACCGAGACCGGCGGCATCCTGATCACGCCGCTTCCCGGCGCCACCGACCTCAAGGCGGGTTCGGCGACGCGGCCCTTCTTCGGCGTCCAGCCGCAACTGGTCGACGGCGAGGGCAAGGTGCTGGAAGGGGCGGCCGACGGCAATCTCTGCATCATCGATGCATGGCCCGGCATGATGCGCACGGTCTATGGCGATCACGATCGCTTCGTGCAGACCTATTTCTCCACCTACAAGGGCAAATACTTCACCGGCGACGGCTGCCGCCGCGACGCCGACGGCTATTACTGGATCACCGGCCGCGTCGACGACGTCATCAACGTCTCCGGTCATCGCATGGGCACGGCGGAAGTGGAGTCGGCGCTGGTCAGCCACGACAAGGTCTCGGAGGCCGCCGTCGTCGGCTATCCGCACGACATCAAGGGTCAGGGAATCTACTGCTACGTCACGCTGATGGCCGGCGAGGCATCGGGCGATGGATTGCGCAAGGAGCTGATCGACCACGTCCGCAAGGAGATCGGCGCCATCGCCACTCCGGACAAGATCCAGTTCGCGCCCGGCTTGCCGAAAACCCGTTCGGGCAAGATCATGCGGCGCATCCTGCGCAAGATCGCCGAGGACGATTACAGCGCGCTCGGCGACACCTCGACGCTGGCCGATCCGGCCGTCGTCGACGACCTTGTCGCCAACCGGCAGAATAAAAGGGCCTGATGACAGTTCAGGCTTCACTCGGCACCGTCAGCCAGCTCTGGCGCTATCCGGCGAGCTCGCTCGCCGGCGAGCGGCTGGACGCGATCTCCGTCGACGTCGAAACCATCGACGGCGACCGTATGTTCGGCCTGGTCGACGCCACCGACAATGAAATCGCGCGGCCCGACCGCGATGCCAAATGGCATAAGGTGCCGCGCATCCGCACCAGGCTGAGCAACGATCGTGACCTGGAGGTGGCCGTTCCTGGCGGCGACTGGCTGAGCGCGCCCGGCGCCGAATGCGATCGTGCCGTGTCTGCTTATCTTGGCTTCACAGCCTCGATCCGGCCGTTCGGTCAGGAGAACGCACCGCCGGCCTATTCCGGTCCGCTGACGCAGGCGCGCTATCGCAAGGCGCCGATCCATCTGCTGACCACCGCCTCATTGGCGCGGCTCAAGGCGCTGCATCCGGAGGGGGCTGCCGACCCGCGCCGCTTCCGCCCCAACATCGTCGTCGACATGGACCCGGTCAAAGGCTCCTTCCCGGAGACGGAATGGATCGGCCGCAAGCTCGCGGTCGGCGATCTCCTGCTCACCGTCTCGGAGCCTTGCCGCCGCTGCGGCTTCACCATCATTGCCCAGGACGGCTTCGACAACGATCCCGGCATCCTGCGCAACCTGGTGCGTCACAACGCCCATAATCTTGGCGTCTACTGCACCGTGGACAGGCCGGCACGCGTCGAGACCGGCGCGCCGATGCGCTTTGTCTAGGGCAATTCCAGCAAGTGAAACGGTTTTCGGTCCGGAATTGCGTCAAAAAGATTCATACCGGTCCCGTTATGCTGCGTGATGACGCCATGATCTTGACGCCGCGGGCTTGGCGCTGCGTGTAATACGCATGACAGAAAACGGCGTCATAGAACCGCACGGTCTGCCTTGTTGTCCAACTACCTTCAAATCTCACCTACCGGAGCCCCGATGACTTCCTTGCCCGTTCTTGGCGCCGCCATGACATTGGACGACGTCGAAATCCACCGCGACTGGCTATTCGAAAGGCAGCGCGATCTGGAGCTGCAGAGCTTCGTCGATGCGAGAGTTCTTAGTGGCGACTGGACACCGCTCGCCGCCCGCGCCAGAAAGCTTCTCGACGGACACCGTGGACGGCTCGGGATTCACGGACCTTTCTGGGGCTTGACCATTGCGTCGAGTGACCCTGATGTCCGCGATGTCGTGAGCAGACGTCACATACAGGGAATCGAGATCTGCGCCGCCATCGGCGCGACGCAGATGGTTGTCCACAGCCCCTATACGACCTGGTCCTATAACAATCTCGACAACAACCCCAGCGACCGCGACAAAATAATCGAGTGCTGCCATCTGACGTTGCGCGATGCCGTCAAGCGGGCCGAGGACATCGGCTGCACCCTGGTCATCGAGAATATCGAGGACAAGGATCCGCATATCCGCGTCGGGTTGGCCGACAGCTTCGGTTCCGCTGCCGTTGCCGTCTCGCTCGACACCGGCCATGCCTATTATGCCCACGGTTCGACCGGCGCTCCACCGGTTGATTACTATGTGCACGCCGCGGGCAATCGTCTGCAGCACGTCCACTTGCAGGATGGTGACGGCTACGCCGATCGCCACTGGAGCTTGGGTGAGGGCACGATCCGATGGAGAGCGGTCTTTGCCGCGCTTGCCAAACTCGAAAGCAATCCGCGCCTGATCATCGAGATCAAGGACAAGGCCAAGATACCGGCTTCCGCGACCTATCTTGCCTCGCTCGGTATCGCGGAGTGAGGATGGCGGAACCGAGAGCCTGCCGCGTTACCGGTACAAATCCGCCCGCGTCGGCGGCAGGCCACTCGGGCCACGCGCGCGCTTGGTGGCGACGGTCTGGAAAATCTGCGCCGAGGCGCGCTCGAAGGCGATCGAGCAGCCGGTGAGATAGAGCAGCCAGAGCCGCGCCTTCGCCTCGCCTACCTCGGCGATCGCCTCGTCGAAGTGTGCATGGAGACGCTCCGCCCACAGGTGGCAGGTACGCGCGTAGTGCTCGCGCAAGTTCTCGACGTCGTGGACCAGGAAGCCATGCGCTTCGAGATTGCCGAGCGTCATGCCGATCGTGTCGAGCTCGCCGCCGGGGAAGATATATTTGATCAGCGCCTTGTATTCCGGCCCCTTGCGCAGCGTCTTCCTGATGTCGCCCTTGCTGCGCCTGGTGATGGCGTGGTGGAGATAGATGCCGCCTGGCTTCAGCAGGCGGTGGACAGCCGAGAAGTAGGCCGCGTGGTTGGCAAGCCCGAGATGCTCGAACATGCCAATCGACGAGATCTTGTCGAAGCTGCCGGAGAGCTCGGCATAGGACTTTATCTCGATGGTGATGCGGTCCTCCAGCCCCTCGGCGCGGATGCGCTCGCGGGCAAGCTCCGTCTGCGCTTCCGACAGCGAGACGCCGTGCCCGACGACGCCGTAATGCTTAGTCGCATGGATGAGCATCGCGCCCCAGCCGCAGCCGATGTCCAGCAGCCTGTCGCCGGGTCTCAGCCTGAGCTTGCGGCAGATGTGGTCGAGCTTGTCGATCTGCGCCTGGTCGATGCCGTTGGCGAAATCCCTGAAATAGCCGCAGCTGTAGACCATGCGCTCGTCGAGGAAGAGCCGGTAGAAGGCATTCGAAATGTCGTAATGGTGCTGGATCGCCTCCTTGTTCGATCCGCTGACGAAAGGCTTGCGGCCGGAAAGATCGCTGCGCGCCGTCATCTGTTTTCGCGAAAACAGCACCATTGGCAGGTCGCGCAGGATCGCCAGCTTCGGCAACGATCTGAGCTTCGTCTTGAGCTTGCCTTGCGACGGCAGGGCGTAGAAATCGAACAAAGTGCCGTCTTCGATGTCGACGGTCTTGGAAATCCACATCTCGACCAGTGTCGAGAAAGCCGGCCGGCGCACCAGTTGCCAGACGATGTCCTGGTCGTTGATGGCGAGCACCGGACCGTCGGCGGGCCCGATCCGCTCGCCGGTCCACAGCCTGACCGCAAAGCCCGGCTTCAGCGTTTCGACGACTGTTCGCACGATCCGCGCAGCTCTGTCGGCGGCATCCATTCCCACCTCCCCGATACGTCGATACTGTCCCCGAGCCACTGTCGTCCACCGGCCCGTGGACCGCAATCCATCTGTTGCACGAAAACACCGCGGAGGAGGATTTCCTGCCCGAGGCCTAACCATTCCGTTAAGTGATCTTGTCTTTTGCCGCGACGCACCCCATCATTTGGCTGTGTTCAACAAACTGAAAGGAGGTGATCCGATGTCGAGTGATTTCGTTTTCCAGAACGTGAGCTCAGCGGATTGCACTTCCGGGAAGCAGTCTTCCCGTTAAGGCGCGAAACGCGCGGCAGGTGACCCGATGGGGTCTCCGCCAGGAGCCGCGTCATGGACGGAAACACGGAAGGCCGCCTGCTTCGCCAAGAAACGGCGGCCTTTTCCGTTTGCGGATTACTGCGTCAGCGTGACCTTTTCGGTGTTGCGGATGATTTCCTGAAAGGCGTTATCCAGTTCCACGCCGGTGGACACCTCGAAATAATGTTTGTTGGCGGCGGAGACGTCCTTCGACGAACAATCCTTCAGCACCGCCTTCGCCTGGTCCCGCTCGGTTGCCGACATGTCCTTGTCGTTGAGATCGAAGCCGATGGTGAAAATCTCGATGCCGTCACTTTTCATGTTGCCGCATAGCGTCTCGGCGTTGCCGCGCGCAAGGTTGCCCTGGTTGTTGTAGCTGCCCCCGGCGCTGGCGAAGGCGGTATTGAACTGGCCATCGGTCATCAGGATCGCGACCTTGGCAATCTTCTTCGCATTGGTATCCGAGGGGCCGCTGCCGAGGCCGGCACTCTTGATCGCCGCGCGCCATTGCGGCGACAGCATATAGTAGGTCCACTGAATGGCGATCGCGCCGGCCGTATAACCACCGGCCTCGAAGTCGTCGATCGAATCAAGCAATGCGGCGGAATCGGCGGTCAGCGGGATCGCCGCCGCATCAGGGCACTTGTTCATTCCGCCGCCACCCAGATGATCATCCCGGTTGACCAGGGCGTAATATTTCTTGCCGTTCCTGTCCGTGCGAACCGTGTCGGGGCCGTCGGCGCTAAAATCCGGATCGCCGTTCTTGTCCTTGCGCTCCGTGGCGCAATCATCGGAACGAGGCGTCGCCGCGCCGACAATGGAGATGTAGTCGCCGAAGGACGGCAGCAGCTTGTTGCCCGTCTTGGCGACGAGAAGCGAGCTGCCGGCGACGGGCGGCAGGTCAGAGCTCCCCTGCCTCTCGGCATAGACATTCTCCGCCAGCTTGCCGGCGTTCACGGCGGATGCATAGGGTACAAGCGCGACGCGCACGCGGGGGTTCTTCGGATCCTGGTTCTGAAGCATCGTCCGGACGGCGTTTTTCGCCGCTGCTTTCAGATCGCCGATCTTATCGACGTTGCCCCTTTTCGCCATCGAGCCGGTGATGTCGAGCATCATCGCCACCTCGACCTTCTTGTCGGAATAAAGCGCCGTGGTTGAGGTGCCGACGCGCTGCATGTCGCCAATGTTGAACAGGGGAAAGTAAAGGCCGATATCGGCATGCACATCCGCCTGCACGGTCTTCTCCGTTCTGTTGATCGTGAGCCTGTCGAGCACGATCTGGCCGGCCTGCAGGATGCCGGCCGTGCTGTTGGCGTCGAGAAATGCCTGTACCGATCGATTGGCGTCGGCTTCCTTGATGACGCCGAGGGTGAGATCGCGCGCCGTCGAGGTCACGGCGGCGTCGACGACGCCCTGCAAGCTCGATTTCGCATTGTAGAGCTGCGAGATATTGACCGCGAATCCCACCCCCAGCGCCAGCACCGATGCGGCAGCCCCGAACAGAACCGCGAAATTGCCTCCGCGATCCCGGGCAAGGCCGTCCACCCCACGAACGAGACCCCCACGAACGAGATCTTTGAACTGCCGCATCCTTCCGCCTCCACTGTCTACGGCGGAGGCGTTGCAGGATTTCGGCCAGACGCGGCGGCCGGTCGGAGGAAAGATGCTTAATCGCAGGTTAACTCATTGTTTTTGCTTGCTTTCGGCAAGCAGGAAGGTGAACGGCCGGTAAACGAAAAAGCGGCCATGAAAATGCCGTTCAGGAAGCGCTTACCATGATCTTCGGAGCAATTGCGGCCCATCCCGGTTCGGCACAGCGGGGTCTGTGCCGAACTTGGTCAACAGCGGTGCTGGAGCCGTAGTGGTACAGCCGCCTGGGCTATGATGTGGCGAGGTTGAACCGCCAGCGCCTTCTCACGCGGCGTTGGGCGGTTTAGACTATGGTTGCGTTTCGCCCTCCCCGAAAACGATTCTCCAGGAAATCAAATGTTCGCAGGCAGAAAGTTCGCCGCCTTCCTTTTCGATATGGACGGCACGGTCCTCAACTCGATCGCCGCGGCGGAACGGGTGTGGACGACGTGGGCCCATCGCCACGGCCTCGACGTCGCGAGCTTCCTGCCGACGATCCATGGCAGGCGCGCGAGAGAGACGATCGCCGCGCTGAAGCTTCCCGGCATCGATCCGATCGTGGAAGCCGAAGCGTTGCTCAAGGCCGAGGCCGCCGACCTCGAGGGCATCATTGCGATCCCCGGCGCCGTTGCCTTTCTCAAGTCGCTGCCGCTAGAGCGCTGGGCGATCGTTACCTCGGCGCCGCGCGAACTGGCGCTGCTGCGCTTGCAAGCGGCAGGCATTCCGATTCCAGCCATGATGGTTTCCGCGGAGGACGTCACCCGCGGCAAGCCGGCGCCCGACTGCTTCCTTTTGGCGGCGAAACGTTTCGGCGTCGAAGCGCGCGATTGCCTGGTCTTCGAGGATGCGCCGGCCGGTATCGCGGCGGGCGAAGCTTCCGGCGCCTCGGTGATGGTGATCAGCGCCACGCACGTCCATCCGGTTGTGACGCCACACGCCAGCATCGCCACATACGACTCGCTCGGCTTCGCCACGGATGACAGCGGCTGGATGGTCCTCGAGCCGCAGCGCGACGCAGCCTAGTTCTTGTCAAAAATCGCTGGCGAGCCCCTTCACCTCCCAGTCGCCGTAGCGCCCGGGTTCGTTGCCGCCGCGGCCGCCGACCTCCTTCGGCAGACGGGCCTCCGCCTCGCGGTAAGCCTTTCGCCTGGCTTCGGCTTCGGCCAGGGCGCGCTGCGCCTCTGGCGTCAGCGTCTTGTGCGGCGTGCCGCCATCGGCAGTTTCGGTTTTGCTGGGTTGTTCGGTCATGCGATATGCCTTGCCGATTAAAACAGGGGCCGATTGAAACGATGACCGGCCTTTCCCATCATATAGCCATGATGCAAGACGGATCGATCCCTGTTCGCCACTACACCAAACGGAAGAGACGATGAACACGCTTCGCACAGCCATGCTTCTTGCCGCGATGACCGCGCTGTTCATGGGCGTCGGCTTTCTGATCGGCGGCTCGGGCGGGATGATCATTGCTCTGCTTTTCGCCGCCGGCATGAACCTGTTCAGCTACTGGAATGCCGACAAGATGGTGCTGTCGATGAACCGCGCCGTCGAGGTCGACGAGAAGAATGCGCCTGAATATTATGCGATCGTCCAGGCGCTGGCCAAGCAGGCCGGCCTGCCGATGCCCAAGACCTATCTGATCGATAGCCCGCAGCCCAACGCATTCGCCACCGGCCGCAATCCGGAGAACGCGGCCGTGGCCGCCTCGACCGGGCTCTTGGAGCGGCTCAGCCGCGAGGAGGTCGCGGCCGTGATGGCGCACGAGCTTGCCCATGTGCAGCATCGCGACACGCTTACCATGACGATCGTCGCGACGCTTGCCGGCGCCATCTCGATGCTCGGCAACTTCGCCTTCTTCTTCGGTGGCAGCCGCGACAACAACAACCCGTTCGGCTTCGTCGGCGTGCTTGTCGCCATGCTGGTCGCGCCCTTCGCCGCCATGATCGTGCAGATGGCGGTGAGCCGCACCCGCGAATACGAGGCCGACCGCCGCGGCGCCGAGATCTGCGGCCAGCCGCTGTGGCTGGCCTCCGCGCTCGACAAGATCGCGCGCGGCGCCGAACGCATCCCCAACCCGGACGCCGAGCGCAATCCGGCCATGGCCCATCTCTTCATCATCAACCCGCTCTCCGGCGAGCGCATGGACAATCTGTTCTCGACCCATCCGAGCACCGAGAACCGCATCGCCGCCCTGCAGCAGATGGCGGGCGCGATGGGCGGCGCCGCGCCGGCCGCGCCGCACGAGGCGCCGGCGCCAAGCCGCCCAGACGAGGCGCAGGCCGGACCGTGGGGCAAGCCGTCCGAGTCCACGCCGCCGGCCGAGCCGGAGCGGGCCAAGCCCAATCCGTGGGGCCGCAACCCGACCGGACCCCGCGGCGCAGGACCCAAGGGTCCGTGGTCGTGAGCGGAGCCAAGCGCCGACCGCAGAACCCAGGCAGACGTGACGGCAATGCGGGCGAGCAGATCGCCGGCCTTGCCGTGCGCAAGGCCGCCGCGCGCCTGCTCGCCGCCGTCGTCGATGCCCGCACCCCGCTCGACGGCCTGACCGACAACGAGCACGGCCATCCGCAATACAAGACGCTCGATGCCCGAGACCGCGCATTGGTCCGCGCCATCCTGGTCACGGCGCTGCGCCACCGCATGACCATTGCCGGGCTGCTGGCCAAGCGTCTGGAAAGGCCGCTGCCGGCCAACGCTACGGCGCTGTCGCATATCCTGCATGTCGCGGCGGCGCAGATCCTGTTCCTCGATATCCCCGATAGCGCCGCGGTCGACCTCGCCGTCACCCACGCCAAGTCCGACCCGCGCACGCTGCGTTTCTCCGGACTCGTCAACGGCGTGCTGCGTTCGCTGGCTCGCGCCAAGGACGCCGAGCTTGCACCCGCGCTTGCCGCCACGAACGAAGCGCCGCAATGGTTTTCCGAACGGCTGATCGCCGCCTACGGCGCCGATAAGGCGCGGGCCATCCTTGCTGCCCACCGTCACGAGGCGCCGGTCGATTTCACCGTCAAATCCGATCCGGCGCTCTGGGCAGAGAAGCTGGGCGGCATCGTGCTTCCCACGGGCACGGTGCGCGTCGAGAAGCTACAGGCCGGCGTGACCGACCTGCCGGGCTTCGCCGACGGCGCCTGGTGGGTGCAGGACGCGGCGGCAGCTTTACCGGCACGCCTGTTCGGCGACATCAACGGGCTACGCGTCGCCGACCTTTGCGCCGCTCCCGGCGGCAAGACGGTGCAGCTCATCCTCGCCGGCGCCAACGTCACCGCCGTCGACACCTCGAAGAACCGGCTGGCCAGGCTGGAACAGAATCTCGAGCGCCTCGGCCTGTCGGCGGAACTGGTGCAGACCGACCTGCTCGACTACCGGCCGGAAAAACTGTTCGACGCCGTGCTGCTCGACGCCCCCTGCTCGTCGACGGGCACCGTGCGTAGGCATCCCGACGTGCCGTGGACGAAGACCATGGCCGATGTCGAGAAACTCGCCGCGCTCCAGCGCCGGCTGCTCACTCACGCCGTCAGCCTCGTCAAACCCGGCGGACGGATCGTCTTTTCCAACTGTTCGCTCGACCCGATCGAGGGTGAGGAGCTGTACCGCGCTTTCCTTGCCGAAACCTCCGGCGTGGCCGCCGATCCGATCCAAGCAGGCGAATTCGCCGGCCTCGACCCGTTTCTCACACCTGAAGGCACGCTGCGCACCACGCCGGCTGACATGGTGATGGAAACGCCTGGGACTTCGGGGCTCGACGGCTTCTTCGCCGCCCGCATGCGCAGAGCGACCGAGCTAGGCGACAGGAATTCCCGTTGAGGTTCGGGACACGATTTGCCGCGGAATTCAGGAGATTTGCGGCGATTGTGCCAAGGTCCGCGACTTGCTGAACGCCGCGATGGCCGCGCAGACACCCGCGCACTGCAATGACGCCCCGATCGCTTCGGCGGAAGACGGCAACCGCCCTTCGAACATGAAGCCATAGGCAAGGCCGAACACCGTTTCGGCAACGATGAGTTGCGCCGACAATGCGAGTGGCAGGCGACGGGAAGCCAGGACCCAGCACCAGGTTGCGAACCACGAGCCGGCCAGTCCCATCAGCAGCGCCCATCCGACGAAGCGGAAGAACTCAAAAGCCGAGGCCGTATCCGCCAGCCTGAATGAGGCGAGCGGCAACAAGAGCAGGCTTCCGATGGCCGCCCCAATGCCTTGTAGCCCTGTCCACCGCAGCCCGTCCGGTGCGTCGTCTGACCGCATCACGGCCGCGTTTGCCAGCCCATAGGCAATCCAGATCGCCAACGCGACGGAACTGGCGAGAATGCCGAGCATGATCGACGCCGTATCGGGAATGTCCGCCGCGCTGATCGTCACGACATTGACCATCGCCACGCCGACCGCGATCAACATCAAGGGCAAGGCGAGAGCCTGCCATGGCGCGGAGCGATCCCTGACATTGGCGACGATCGCCAAAAACACCGGCATTGTGCCGATGGTAATCGGCGGGATGGCTGCGCCCGCGAGTTGCACCGCGAACGCGGCGCTGACGAAATACCCCACATATCCCGCACCGCCGAGAAGCAGGCCTGTCAGGAGTCGGGAGGGGGCAAAGCCGGTGGGCCGAAACCGTCGATCGAGCATCAGAAGGAGGCAGGCCAAGCCGAAGATGCCATAGCGTGCAATGGTTAGGTCCCATGCGGTGAACGGGGCGACGGCCCGAGGCGCAACGAAGGTCAGGCCCCACAAGGCGCAAGTGGCGAGGCCGGCGATGATCCCAAGCAGCATGACTTTCTCCTGTTGGAGCCATCATGCAATTTGACCGGCTGTTTTATATGGAATGACAAGGGATGATCGGCTAGGTTCCATGCCATGACGAAGGCAAAATCCCCTCGACACCTTCAATCTGGAAACTCTACGCTAGACGAGACCGACGCACGCATTCTTGCCGCGCTCGATTCCGATGCGCGATTGTCGATGAGCGAGCTCGCCCGGCTTGTCGGCATGTCGGCGCCGAGCGTGTCGGAACGGGTCCGTAGGCTGGAAGCCGGCGGCGTGGTTCGGGGGTTCACCCTAGATGTGGATACGCGCGCGATCGGCTACGAGATCCGGGCGATGGTGAGGATCAGGCCGCTGCCCGGCAAGCTGCATCTGGTCGAGAAGCTCATTCAGGAGCAGCCGAAATTTGTCGAATGCGACAAGATCACCGGCGACGATCCCTTTCTTGCGCGCCTGGTCGTTCATTCGATCGAGCAGATGGACGATGTCCTTGAGTCTCTCTCCGAGCATGCCGTCACCAGCACAGCCGTCATCAAAGGAATCTCCGTCAAGCGGCGATTGCCGCCCCTGTAGCGCGCGGGCGTCGCGGCAAACGCTGATGACCGGCAAGAAATCGCAACCCGATCCCGCCCAGCCAGCCGACTTTTTTAGGGACGACCCCGGCGGCGCCGCGTGAAGGCCTCACTTCGGCGAAATCCGCCTTCGCATAAGTTCTTGAATCATATAAGCTTGTGCTTGGGGTAGCGGACGATCAGGAGGGGTTTTGGCACTTGTTGCCGGCAGCACGACGCGTCTTTGGACGCTTGTCGCGAGGGAGTTCTGGCGCAAGACGCGCCGGCGCCTTCGCGCCGGCCCCATCTATCGCTGGCGCTATTCCGGCCGCACGCCGGAGCGCGTCCTCATCGCGCCGCCGGATCTGAGGCTCGCCGATCCGCAGATCGCGCTTGAAATCTATTATGGCCGCTACCCGTTGTCCGGCCACTTGGTCGAGACCGGCGGCAAATCGCCCTTCCAGATCAACGTGCCCAACCGCGGCTGGCAAAAATCGCTGCATGCCTTCCGCTGGCTGCGCCACATGCGCGCCGCCGGCACCGAGCTCGCCGCCGCCAATGCTCGCGCCCTGGTCTCCGACTGGGTCGCCATGCACGGCAATCAGATATCCGGCGTCGCCTGGGAGCCGGGTACGAGCGCCAAGCGGGTGATCGCATGGCTGCAGCATTCCTCCGTCGTGCTGCAAGGCGCCGAGTTTCCCTTCTACCGCGCCTTCCTCAAATCGCTCGCCATGCAGATCCGCTATCTGCGGTCGATGGCGCGCGAGATGCCGGACGGCAAGGACAGACTGCGCGCCCGCATCGCGCTCGCCTTCGCCGCCCTGTCGCTGCCGGCGCCAGCCTCGGCGCTGCGCAGCGCCTCGCGCAACCTGGCCGAGGAGCTCGACCGCCAGATCCTGCCCGACGGCGGCCATATCTCGCGCAACCCGATGACGGTGCTGGAATTGCTGGCCGATCTTTTGCCGCTGCGCCAGACCTATGCCAACCAGGCCGAGGCGCCGCCGCCGGCCTTGATCAACGCCATCGACCGCATGCTGCCGGCGCTGCGCTTTTTCCGCCACCAGGACGGCAGCCTTGCCCGCTTCAACGGCATGGGCGCCACGATCCACGATCGCATCGCCACCATCCTGCGCCATGACGACACGGTCGGCGCGCCGCTGCTGCACGCGCCGCATTCCGGCTATGAGCGCCTGTCGATGGGCGGCGTCACGGCGATCGCCGACACCGGCACGCCACCGCCTGTCGACGTCGCCAACGCCGCGCATGCCGGATGCCTCGCCTTCGAGCTTTCTTCCGGGCGCCAGCATTTCATCGTCAATGCCGGCATCGACACCTATGGCGCCGCCGAATTCCGCCCGCTTGCGCGTGCCACCGCCGCGCATTCGACCGCCACCGTCAACGATACGTCCTTGGCGCGCTTCAGCCATTCGCTGCGGGTCAGCGACCTGCTCGGCTCGCCGCTGATCGCCGGTCCGCAGCACGTGCCCTGCAGGCGCATCGACCAGAAGGGAGTGCACGGCTTTGTCGCCCGCCACGACGGCTATGCGGCACGCTTCGGCTTCCTGCATGAGCGCGAGCTGAAGCTGGCGGCTGGCGGCAATGTGCTGACCGGCCGCGACCGTTTCCTGCGCCCCGGGGGAGGCGCGATCCGCAACAATGGCCGCGACTTCGTCACGGTGCGCTTCCACATCCATCCCGACATCAGCCTGCTGCAGGACGAGCAGGATCGCCTGACCCTGGCGGCCTCCCAGGGCGACACCTGGGTGTTCACTTGCACGGAAGTGGCGCCGGAGGTCGAGGAATCGATCTATTTCGCCGGGCTCGGCGGGCCGCGCCGCAGCCGGCAGATCGTGCTTGGCTTCAAGGCCTCGGAGACTGCCGAGGTGCACTGGCAGCTGACGCGCACCCACATCGCCGGCTACCCCGAAAACAACTAAAGCAGGATCGGACGATCCCAGCTGCGCGCTTGATTTCCGGGCCTCATATGCTACGGCCCGCGAACGTTTCCCAACCAGCCTTGAAAGGCCGCAAGCCCATGGCCGTCCCCGCCAAGAACATTCCCGCGCCCGACCTCGTTCCCGTCCGACGCGCGCTGCTTTCCGTCTTCGACAAGACAGGCCTGATCGACTTTGCCAAGGCGCTGGCCGCCGCCGGCATCGAGCTGGTCTCCACCGGCGGCACGGCGAAGGCGATCGCCGAGGCGGGCCTCGGCGTCCGCGATGTTTCCGAGCTGACCGGTTTTCCCGAGATCATGGACGGCCGCGTCAAAACCTTGCATCCGTCGGTGCATGGCGCGCTGCTCGGCGTGCGCGACGATCCCGAGCATGCGAAAGCCATGCACGATCATCACATCCAGCCGATCGATCTCGTCGTCTCCAACCTCTATCCGTTCGAGGACGTGCGCCGCTCCGGCGCCGGCTACGCCTCGATCGTCGAGAACATCGACATCGGCGGCCCGGCGATGATCCGCGCCTCGGCGAAGAACCATGCCTATGTCGCCATCGTCACCGACCCTGCCGACTACGCCTCGGTGCTCAACGCGCTCGAGATGAATCTCGGCTCGCTGTCGCTCGATTTCCGCAAGAAGTTGGCGGCCAAGGCCTTTGCCCGCACCGCGACCTATGACGCGGCGATCTCCGGCTGGTTCGCCGAGGCGCTCGAGATCGAGCATCCGACCTGGCGCGCCTTCGGCGGCCGTCTCGACCAGGTGATGCGTTATGGCGAGAACCCGCACCAGGGCGCCGGCTTCTATCTGTCCGGCGACAAGCGGCCGGGCGTGGCGACGGCAAGGCAGTTGCAGGGCAAGCAGCTCTCCTACAACAACATCAACGACACCGACGCCGCCTTCGAGCTGGTCGGCGAGTTCGATCCGGCCCGCTCGGCGGCGATCGCCATCATCAAGCACGCCAATCCCTGTGGCGTAGCCGAAGGCGCAACGTTGAAGGCGGCCTACGCCAAGGCGCTGGCCTGCGACCCGGTCTCGGCCTTCGGCGGCATCGTCGCCATGAACCGCGTCCTCGATGCGGAGGCGGCCGAGGAGATCGTGAAAACCTTCACCGAAGTGATCATCGCGCCGGGCGCCACCGACGAGGCTGCGGCGATCGTGGCGGCCAAGAAGAACCTGCGCCTGCTGGTGACCGGCGGCCTGCCCGACCCGCGCGCCGCCGGCACGACGGTGAAATCGGTCGCCGGCGGGCTTCTTGTGCAAAGCCGCGACAACGCGGTGGTCGACGACCTCGAGCTGAAGGTAGTGACCAAGCGCGCCCCGACGCCGGCCGAGATGGCCGATCTCAAATTCGCCTTCCGCGTCGCCAAGCACGTCAAGTCGAACGCCATCGTCTACGCCAAGGATAGCGCCACAGTCGGCATCGGCGCCGGCCAGATGAGCCGCGTCGATTCCTCGCGCATCGCCGCCCGCAAGGCGCTCGACGCGGCGGAAGCCGGGGCCCTTGCCGAGCCGCTGACCAAGGGTTCCGTCGTCGCCTCCGACGCCTTTTTCCCCTTCGCCGACGGCCTGCTGTCGGCGATCGAGGCAGGGGCCACGGCCGTGATCCAGCCCGGCGGCTCGATGCGCGACGACGACGTCATCGCCGCCGCCGACGAGCACGGCATCGCCATGGTGTTCACCGGCGTGCGGCATTTCAGGCATTGAGCGCGCCTTTACCCTCCCCTCGATGGGGAGGGTCGGTGCGCTCGCTTGCGAGCGCACCGGGGCGGGGTGATGGCGCCGACCCCCACCCCGCTCCGCTTCGCGGATCGACCCTCCCCACAAGGGGGAGGGTAGGTTCACTCCACCGGCTTGTCCGCCGGATATGGCGTTCTGACCAGGATCGCCATGCCGATGCCGAGAAAGAGGATGATCACGGCCATGCCGAGCCGCGAAGAGTCGCTGAGGTAGCTAATCGTCGCGAGCAGGAATGGCGCCAGGAAGCTGGTCGCCCGTCCGGACAGCGCGTAGATGCCGAAATAGCGGCCCGATTCGGCGGCCGTGACGCTCCGCGCCATATAGGAGCGCGATGAAGCCTGCACCGGCCCGAAGGCAAGGCCAATCAGCAGCCCGTAAAGGATGTAGGCCTTCTCGGCCGCGGTGCCGAACAGGCCGCCGGAATCAGTCATCGGGAGCTGTATCAGGCCGAGCAGCGTGAAGCCCGGCCCGGTCGAGATGATTCCGGCGGTAGCCACGGTCAACATCACCAGCGCGATCATCACCACCGCCTTGGAACCAAGCGCGGTGTCGAGCCGCGCCGCGATCCAGCAGCCGAAAATGGCGACGACATTGAGGATGATGCCGAAGATGCCGATCTCGGTGATCGACCAGCCAAACATCGCCGCAGCGAACACCCCGCCCTGCGTGAGCAGCGCGTTGACGCCGTCCTGATAGATCATTCGGGCGACGAGGAAACGGAAGATGCCGCCGCGCTTGCGCGCCTCGGCCAGCGTCGATTTCAGCTCCGACAAGCCCTCGCGCACTGCCGGTCCGATCGGAATGCCCTTGGCGGCGTCCGGGGTGAAGAAGAACATCGGCAGGATAAAGAGAAAATACCAGCCGGCCGACATTGGTCCGGTGGCGCGGGCATCTTCACCGAGCTTCGGATCGAGCCCGAGGATCGGATCGAGGCCGATGATCGTTTTGCCGGTTTCCAGATTGCCGGCCATGAACAGAATGACGAAAATCAGCGCTATCATCCCGCCGAGATAGCCGAGACCCCAGGCGATGTTGGAGATGCGCCCGATTTCGCTCTTCGGCACCAACCGCGGCATCATCGAATCGTTGAACACGGTCGAGAACTCCGCGGCCACCGAGGCCAGCGAGAACAACAGCACGATCAGGAAAACATTTGAACCGGGCGCCGCGAGCCAAAGCAGCGAGAGGCTGGTGATCTTGACTGCCGCGAAGAAGGCGATCCACGGCTTGCGCGGGCCCGTCTGGTCGGCGATCGAGCCCAGTATGGGCGAAAGCACGGCGATGACCAACCCGGCGGCGGCGATGCCCCAGGCCCAGGCAGCCTGACCCACGACCGGATCGCTGACCATGCGTGAGGCGAAGTACGGCCCGAAGATGAAGGTGGTGACGACGGTGAAAAAGGGCTGCGCCGCCCAGTCGAAGAACATCCAGCCCCAGATGCCGCGCCCCGTTGCCCGCTGCACTGCTACCTCGGCCATGTCCCCTCCAACCGTCCTGTTGCCGGCGTCATGTCTGCATGTTTCCCTCGCGCATGCAAATGAACAAGCACAGCACCACGTTCATTGGGCTTGGGTTCCTCGCCCCCACGAAGTGGGGGAGAGGTGGCTCGGCGAAGCCGAGACGGAGAGGGGGAATAGCGCCGGCCTAGAGCAGTTCACCGTTTCACGGAAACGCCGAACTGCTCTAACTGTTTGTTTCTACGCAATTCCGGACGGAAAACCGTTACACACTTTTCCTGGAATTGCTCTAGCAAGCTCGCGTAGATCGTTGGATGAAGGGCTCTGCCCTACGAGGGGCCCTTCTCCGGCCGCTTCGCGGCCACCTCTCCCCCGCTCTGGCGGGGGCGAGGAAACCCAAGCTCTCGAAGGCTTACATCCCAGTCAGGTCACTCATCAGCCCAGACGCCACCGACAGCCGCGACACGGTGATGTCGCCGCCTTCGGTCAGCGCCTGCAGCCGCTCGCGGATGCGCCCGACGCGCTCGCCGCCGGCCTCGAGCCAGGCCGCGACCGGATCGGCTGCCTTGCCATGGGCGGTGAGTGCCGCGACCGCGATGCCGCGCCTTGCGGCGCCGATCGTGTCGGTCGCGCGCGACAGCGCCAGCTGGTCGTAATAGTCCGGCGGCATGATCGAGCGGGCGGCTTCCTCGACGCGCGGGATGCGGAAGGCATCGCTGACGGCGAAGAAGGCCTTGGCCGCGCTGACGATGTCGGCATTGGCCGTGCGCGCGGTGAGCGCGATGTCCGGGATCAGTTCGCCCACCTCGGCGAGCGCCAGCTTCTCGGCCAGTTTCTCCGGCGCGCCGCCTTTGAACAGGCCATGCCGCCGCTCCTCGATCCGCTCGCGTGAGAAAGCCGGCAGTAGCGACACCAGCTTCGGCTCCAGCGCCTTGCGCGCCTCCTGCAGCTCGGCGATGCGCTGGCTGAGCGGTGCTGAACCCGCATCGTTCTTCAGGTACCAGCCGCTGGTCACGAAGATGAGCCGGCTGACCGCCTGGTAGAGATCGAGCTGCATCTGGCCGTCGATCTGGTTGTCGAGCGCGTCGATCTCCTGATAGAGCGCGGGCAGCGCGAAACCGTCGCGGACCACCGCGAAGGTGCGCACGACATGGGCCGCGGTGCGGCCCGTCGCCTCCTGCAGCCGGTCGACGAAGGATGGCCCGCCTCTGTTGACCAGATCGTTGGCGACGACGCGCGCGATGATCTCGCGCCGCAGCCGGTGATCGCGGATCTCGCCGGCGAATTTCTTCGCCATGCGCTCCGGGAAATAGCCCATCAGGTCGCGGTCGAAATGCGCATCGTCCGGCACGTCGCTGGCGACGATGTCGGAGAACAGCACGATCTTGGCATAGGCAAGCAGCACGCCAAGCTCGGCCCTTGTCAGCGGCTCGCCGCGCGCCTCGCGCTCGGCAAGGGCGGCCGGCGAGGGCAGCGTCTCGACCGCGCGGTCGAGCAGGCCGCGCGCTTCGAGCGCCGTCATGAAGCGCGCCTGGTGCGCGATGTCGGCCAGCCCGCGCTTGCGTGCCAGCGAAAGCGCCAGCGTCTGCTGGTAATTGTTGGACAGCACCAGCGCGCCCACCTCGTCGGTCATCTCGGCGAGCAGCTTGTTGCGCGCTGGCCGCGCCAGCGAGCCTTTGCGCATGGCCGACGCCAAGGCGATCTTGATGTTGACCTCGACGTCGGAGCAGTTGACGCCGCCCGAATTGTCGATGGCATCGGAATTGCAGCGGCCGCCATTCATGCCGAATTCGATGCGCGCCCGCTGCGTGACGCCGAGATTGGCGCCCTCGCCGATGACCTTGGCGCGCACGTCGAGCGCGGTGACGCGGATGGCGTCGTTGGCGCGGTCGCCGACATCGGCATTGCTCTCGCCGGAAGCCCGGACGTAAGTGCCGATGCCGCCGAACCACAAAAGATCGACCGGCGCCTTGAGGATGGCGTTCATGATCTCGACCGGTGTCGCGGTGGTTTTGACAAGCCCGATCGCGGCCGCCGCCGCCGGCGGCAGCGTGATCGACTTCTGGCTGCGCGAGACGATGACGCCGCCTTCCGACAGCTTCGCCTTGTCGTAGTCCTGCCAGGACGAGCGCGGCAGCGCGAACATACGCTGGCGCTCGGCCATCGAGGCGACCATGTCGGGGTCGGGATCGATGAAGATGTCGCGATGGTCGAAGGCGGCGATCAGCCTGGTCGCCGGCGACAACAGCATGCCGTTGCCGAACACGTCGCCCGACATATCGCCGACGCCGACGACGCTGAAGGATGACGTCTGGATGTCGCGGTTCATCTCGCGGAAATGCCGCTTCACCGCTTCCCAGGCACCCTTCGCCGTAATGCCCATCTTCTTGTGGTCGTAGCCGGCCGAGCCGCCGCTGGCGAAGGCGTCGTCCAGCCAGAAGCCGTGCTTCTCGGAAATGGCATTGGCGGTGTCGGAGAAGGTCGCCGTGCCCTTGTCGGCGGCGACGACGAAATAGGGATCGTCCTGGTCGCGCCGCACCACGCCGGCCGGCGGGATGACGCCGTCGACGCCGATATTGTCGGTGATCGAAAGCAGGCTGGAGACGAAGTTCTTATAGGCCGAGGTGCCGGCCTCGAAGATCGCGTCGCGGCCGGCGCTCATCGGCAGCTTCTTCGGATAGAAGCCGCCCTTGGCGCCGACCGGCACGATGACCGCGTTCTTGACCTGCTGCGCCTTGACCAGGCCCAGCACTTCGGTGCGGTAGTCCTGGGCGCGGTCCGACCAGCGCAGGCCGCCGCGCGCGACCGGGCCGAAGCGCAGATGCACGCCTTCGACCTCCGAGCCGTAGACGAAGATCTCGCGCCATGGCCGCGGCGCCGGCAGGCCCTCGACCGCCTGCGAGTCGAGCTTGATCGCCAGCGACTGCCCCTTCTCTTTCGTATCGGCTACGAAATGATTGCTGCGCAGCGAGGCTTCGATCAGGTTGAGATAGCGGCGGATGATGGTGTCGTCATCGATGTTGGGCACCTCTTCCAGCGCGTCCTTGATCTTCGCCTTGAGGTGTTTGGCGGCGACCACGCCTTCGGTTTCGGCCGTCGGCCCGAGGCGGGCGACGAACAATTGATGCAGGCCGCGCGCGATTTCGGGATAGCGGTTGAGCGCGGCGGCGAGGAAATCCTGGCTCTGTGGAATGCCGGCCTGCTGCAAATAGCGGCCATAGGCGCGCAAGATGGTGATCTCGCCCGACCAGAGACCCGCGGTCTGCGCCAGCCCGTTATAGCCGTCATTGTCGACATCGCCGCGCCAGACCGACAGGAAGGCGTCCTCGAACAGCGCGCCGCCATCGGTTAGATCGATCGCCTTGCCGTAGCTGTTCTCCAGCTCCATGTCGTGGATGAAGACCTTGCCGGAGCCCTCGTCGCCGACCTCGAAAGTGCGCTCGCTGATGACGCGGAAGCCGATGTTTTCCAGCACCGGAACGCGGCGCGACAGCGCCACCGGACTGCCATAGTGATAGATCTTCAGCGCCGCCTGGTGCGGCTTCTGGTCGGCATGGCGGTAATAGTCGATCGCAATCGCATTGTCGGGCCCGATCCTGGCGATGCGCCCGGCATCGGCGAGCGCCACGGCAGCACTGAAGGTATCGCGGTAGCTTTCCGGGAAGCGCGCGGCGATTGCCTTCAGCGTCGGGTCGCTGCCGGCCGCTTCCGCGGCATCGGAGAGCGCATCCTCCCAGGTGCGGACGATGTCGCGGATCGCCGCCTCTATCGCCGCCTGCTCGATCTTCGGCGTTTTGCCGCCGGAGCGGCCGATGATGAAATGAACGCGCGCCAGCCCGCCTTCCGGAAAGGCCGGATAGTAAGCCGAGAGCCGGCCCTCGAATACGGTCTTGAGATAGGTGCCGATCTTTTCGCGCACGACGCTGTCGTAACGGTCGCGCGGCACGAAGACGATGATGGAGACGAAACGGTCGAACTGGTCGATGCGCACCAGCGCCCTGATCCGCGGCCGCTCGATCAGCCCGAGAATGGCGTTGGCATGTTTTCTGAGGACAGGCACCGGAACCTGGAAAAGCTCGTCGCGCGGATAGCTTTCCAGGGTGTTGATCAGCGCCTTGCCCGAATGATCGTGCGGGTCGAAACCGGATTTCGAAATCACGGTCTCGGCCTTCGAGCGCAGATAGGGGATCTTCATCACCGAGCGCGTGTAGGCGGTCGAGGTGAACAGGCCGACGATGCGCAACTCACCGGCAAGCGCTCCCTTGGCCGTATAGGTCTTGATGCCGATGTAATCGAGATAGATGCGGCGGTGCACGAGGGATTTGCCGTTCGCCTTGGTGACGATCAGCGGCTCCGGTCCGTGCAGGAAGGCGCGGATTTCCGGCGTCGTCGTCACCGCCTCGGTGCCGCGCCGCAACACCAGCACGTCCGGATCGGACAGGATGCCGAGGCCGGGCTTGTCGGAGCGCTCCAGGGTGCCGCTCTCCTGCTCGCCGATATATTTGAACTCGCGCATGCCGAGGAAGGTGAAATTGTCGTCGCGCAACCATTCGAGGAAGGCGATCGCCTCGGCGACGCTCTTCTTGTCGAGCGGCACGGCCGAATAGCGGAATTCGGAAATCGCCTGGTCGAGGCGAGCGAGCATCCGCTTCCAGTCGGTGACCGCGGCGCGGACCTGGCCGAGTATCTTGCGCAGCCGCTCGGTAAGCGCGGTTGCCTGTTCCGCGGTCAGCCGCGGGATATGGACATGAACGACGCTCAGCCGGTCGTCCTCGTCCTTGCCGGCGTCGCCCAGAACCTCGGCGACGCCGCTCTTGTCATGTCGCACGGTGACGATCGGATGGGTGACCAGCGTTGGCTCGCCACTGGTCTCGGCGATCTCGCCAAGGATGGAATCGAACAGGAACGGCATGTTGTCGTTGACGACGGTGATGACCGTGACCGGCCTGCCGCCGCAGGAGACGCCTGAATCGGCGTCGACCGCCACGACGCTCTCACCCTTTTTGTGACCGGCGACTGCCCGGCTGGCGAGTTCGCCCGCGCGCTCCAGGTCGGCCACATCATAAGCCGCGATATCCTCCGCCGGTGCGCGGGCAAGCAGATAGTCGGCAAGCCTCGCTGGCTTCTCCTCCGCTCTCGCGGCGGCTGCTGCTTTCTTCTTCGGCTTGGATTTCACGCTGGCCATGACGCCAATTCCCTCCCGTGGAATGCTTTTGCGACTATGGTAGCCAGATGAGCGCTGTTTGGCGACAAAGGTTTGACGACGCTTTAAAAAATTCGAACCGACGCCGTCGCCCCCGCAAGGAGAACGATCATGACTGACAGGATTACCGCGCTCGACCTGGTGCAGGCGGAGCTCAGCGAAGCGACGAAAGCCTATTTCGCCAAATGCGAGGAGAAGCTCGGCCTCGTGCCTAACGTGCTTCTGGCCTACGCCTTCGACGAGAAGAAGCTGCTCGCTTTCACCGACATGTACAACGACCTGATGCTGGGCGATTCCGGCCTGTCGAAGCTGGAGCGCGAGATGATCGCGGTCGCTGTCTCCTCGATCAACCATTGCTATTACTGCCTGATCGCGCATGGTGCGGTGGTGCGGCAACTATCGGGCGAGCCGGCGCTCGGCGAGATGATGGTGATGAACTTCCGCGCCGCCGATCTGCCGGACCGCCAGCGCGCGATGCTGGAATTCGCGGTCAAGCTGACGGAGTAGCCGGCAAAGATCGTCGAGGCCGATCGCGCCGCGCTGCGGCAGGCCGGCTTCAGCGACCGTGACATCTGGGACATCGCTTCGACCGCCGCCTTCTTCAACATGTCGAACCGGGTGGCGGCCGCCGTCGATATGCGGCCGAACCCCGAATACCACGCCATGGCACGGTGAAGCCGGTATTACATTAGCTACTTCGAATTTTTCATTGCCCGCCCCGCCATTTGGTCCGATGATCAACGATTGCGGTTTGGCCGCATATCGGATTGCGGCATGGCCGCATATCGGATTGCGGCATGGCCGCAAATCGCAAGCGGCGTGGCCGCATGCCGGTTCGACGCCGCCGACAAGGGAGGAGAACATGGCGAAATATCTCTATGTCTATCATGGCTCCGGTAAGATGCCGACCGACGAGGCCGAGCGCAAAGCGGCGATGGACGCCTGGACAGGTTGGTACGACAAGCTCGGCCCGGCCGTGGTCGACGGCGGCAATCCCGTCGGCATGTCGAGAACGGTGCTGCCTGGCGGGAAGATCGAGAACAATGGCGGCAGCAATCCGACCGCCGGCTACACGATCGTCGAAGCGAAAGACATCGACGATGCCGTCGCCAAGGCCAAAGATTGCCCGATCCTGCTGGACCCGGCCTTCAGCGTCGAGATCGCGCCGATCATCGAGATGATGTGACACTCAGGAGCGTCGCCATCGCCGCGGCGATGAGGCGGGCCGGACTTGCCTGCCCGCCTTCGCCCAGCTAGAAGAGCCGACCCTTTATCCATTTCGAGCCTGACTTTGCCTCAGTAACCGCCGGTCTCGTCTAACCCCCGAAAACACCGCAGGCGCAGCTTTGGCGGCACCTGCATCATTTTCATGTGTTCTTCAGGCGGCGGTTTCGAGACCGGTTTGGCATTGCTGAGCCGCCGCGCGTAATCCACGCCGACGCCTGACCTCCAACCTGCACAGTCTTCGCCACACCGTGCCTGCGGGCATCTCGGACATCGTCGGCCTGACGGACTTCCCGACGGGAAGGGCCTACCGGCATGTCTCAATACTTGCGTATTCGCTGGACGATCGCGCCCGAAATCGCGCCTCGACCTCTCATCAACTGCAATCGCTGCGGCGGCGTGAGACCCTATCGGTGCAGCGGCAAATTCCGTGTGAACGCCAATGGCAAGCGCATCGATGCCTGGCTGACCTACCGCTGCACAGGCTGCGACAACTCCTGGAACCGCACTCTTCTGGAGCGCAGCAACCGCCGCGACATCAAGTCGGCGCTGCTTGCGGCGCTGGAGGGCAACGATCCGGCGCTCGTGCGTCTCCATGCTTTCGATGCCACAGCACTACGGAGCCGGATCGAACGGATCGAGGAATTTCCCGATGTCACGGTCCGAAAAGAGCTGCTGGACGGCAGGCCGGAATGCGCGGCCGCACTTTGGCTCGAGCTTCGGCTCGATACCGCAACGCCCCTGCGGCTCGACCGCTTCCTTGCAGGCGAACTGGGTATCTCCCGGTCAAGGCTGCAGGGCTGGGAAGAGCAAAAGCAGCTCATCATCGAACCGGGCAACGCCAAAGCTTTGCGCAAGCCGGCGCGCAATAGCACGGCGGTCCGCATCGACCTTACCGGCGAGGCCGACCGCGACGCCATCCTCTCGGCCGCAAGCGGATGAAATGAAAGGGAGGGAGCAACAACTCCCTCCCTTTGTGACTGCTTGCGAAAAAACCCTACGCCGCGCCCATCACCCTGGCCGACTTCTCGAAGCGCTTGCGCTCGTTCGGGTCGAGATAAAGCTTGCGCAGCCGGATGGTCTTCGGCGTCACCTCGACCAATTCGTCGTCCTGGATCCAGGCCAGCGCCCGCTCCAGCGTCATGCGAACCGGCGGCGTCAGCTTCACCGCCTCGTCCTTGCCGGCGGCACGGATGTTGGTGAGCTTCTTGCCCTTCAAGACATTGACCTCGAGGTCGTTGTCGCGGGAATGGATGCCGATGATCATGCCCTGATAGACCTTGACGCCCGGATCGATGATCATCGGGCCGCGGTCTTCCAGGTTCCACATTGCATAGGCGACCGACTCGCCCTGCTCGTTGGAGATCAGCACGCCGTTGGTGCGGCCGGGCAATTCGCCCTTATACGGCTCGTAGGCGTAAAACAGCCGGTTCATCACGGCGGTGCCGCGCGTGTCTGTCAGGAGCTCCGACTGGTACCCGATCAGCCCACGCGTCGGTGCGTGGAAAACAAGGCGCTGGCGGTTGCCGCCGGAGGGACGCAGTTCCACCATCTCGGCCTTGCGCTCCGACATTTTCTGCACGACGACGCCGGCATGTTCCTCGTCGACGTCGATGACGACTTCCTCGACCGGCTCGAGCAGTTCGCCGTTCTCGCCTTTCTGCATGACGACGCGCGGCCGCGACACGGCGATTTCGAAACCTTCGCGGCGCATCGTCTCGATCAGCACCGCAAGCTGCAATTCGCCGCGGCCGGAGACGAAGAAGGAATCCTTCTCTGCCGATTCCTCGATCTTCAGCGCCACATTGCCTTCCGCCTCGCGCAGCAGGCGGTCGCGGATGACGCGGCTGGTCACCTTGTCGCCCTCGGTGCCGGCAAGCGGGCTGTCGTTGACCAGGAAGGACATCGTCACCGTCGGCGGGTCGATCGGCTGCGCGTGCAGCGGCTCGGTCACCGTCGGATCGCAGAAGGTGTCGGCGACGGTGCCCTTCGACAGGCCGGCGATCGCCACGATGTCGCCCGCTTGCGCTTCCTCGATCGGCTGGCGCTCGAGGCCGCGGAAGGCGAGGATTTTCGAGATACGTCCGGTTTCGATCTGGGTGCCGTCATGATGCAGCACCTTGACCGCCTGGTTGGGCTTCAGCGTGCCGGACTCGATGCGGCCGGTGATGATACGGCCGAGGAACGGATTGGCTTCGAGGATGGTGCCGATCATGCGGAACGGACCGGGATGCACCGTCGGCGCCGGCACATGCTTGACGACGAGGTCGAACAGCGGCGCCAGGCCCTGGTCCTTCGGGCCTTCGGGATTCTCGGACACCCAGCCGTCGCGGCCGGAACCGTAGAGGATCGGGAAATCGAGCTGCTCGTCGGTCGCGTCGAGCGCGGCGAACAGGTCGAACACCTCGTTCACCACCTCGATGTGGCGGGCGTCCGGGCGGTCGATCTTGTTGATGACGACGATCGGCCTCAAGCCCACCTTGAGCGCCTTGCCGACGACGAACTTGGTCTGCGGCATCGGGCCTTCGGCGGCGTCGACGAGCACGATCGCCGAATCCACCATCGACAGAATGCGCTCGACCTCGCCGCCGAAATCGGCGTGTCCGGGCGTGTCGACGATGTTTATGCGGGTGCCGTGCCAGTCGACCGAGGTCGCCTTGGCGAGGATGGTGATGCCGCGTTCCTTTTCGAGGTCGTTCGAATCCATGGCGCGCTCGGCGACGCGCTGGTTGTCGCGGAAGGATCCGGACTGTTTCAGGAGCTGGTCGACGAGGGTGGTTTTTCCATGGTCGACGTGCGCGATGATCGCGATATTGCGGATGTTCATTTTTCTGGTCTCGGGAGCGTTGCCGGCAGCAGGCCCAAAGGCGCCGCCTTTTTCGGTTGCGCGGCTCATACAAGGTTTTTCGCAATTGCGAAAGGGGAGGCCCCACCCCAAATACGTGGTCACTGATTCTTAAACGTCTTGGTGTGAAATGATTCTGTTAACCAAGGCGGAACCTTTGAGGGGCCGGGCAGTTCGATGTTCATGACCGATCAGATGTCCAGATTGCGTCCGGTTTTCGCGTGGGCAGCGCTTGGCGTGCTGGTCGCGGCCGGCGCCGCGCAGTCGGCGGCGGCGCTGAGAGAAGCCGACCCGATCTCGCCGCCTGACGCCAAGACCGCGCAGCAGATGTTCGCCGACGCCCCTGATGGCGTCGATCCGATCGTCACCGGCCCGGTCAGCGCCGCTTTCAAGCAGCGGCAGAAGGCGGCCGACTGCGACAGCGCCGTCTGGCCGAACGTTCCAGCGACCTGCTATCCGGATTGACGACGGCAGTCTTAAGAACGCGGCAAACGTAGCGATCCTTCCCACCCCCTCTGGCCTGCCGGCCATCTCCCCCGCAAGGGGGGAGATCGATGTGACGTCGCCTTTCGCCAATCTCAAGCGTCGGAGAGGGGCGCCAAGGCCGAAGCCGCCAATCTCCCCCCTTGCGGGGGAGATGTCCGGCGGGACAGAGGGGGGTGCCTCGCGCCGGCCTTACGCCGACCGCACCGGGTCGAGCGTCATCTTGTAGAGCTCGTTGTCGTCGCGATCCATCAGCCGCACGGTGAGCTGCTCGGTGGCGCCGGAAATATCGACCAGCCCGAAGAATTGCAGCCCGGCCGACGGCGGTAGGTTCTGGCCTTGCTCGGCGGTTGGCGCCTTGATGAACTTCAACTCCGGACCAAACGTCATGTCGAGGTCGTTGGGGCCGAACGTACCGGCGTGGATCGGGCCGGAGACGAACTCCCAGAACGGGTTGAAATCCTGGAACTGCGCCTTGTCGGGGTTGTAGTAATGCGCCGCCGTGTAGTGGACATCGGCGGTGAGCCACACCGTGTTGGCGATGCCGGCATTCTTGATGTAGCGCAGCAGATCGGCGAATTCGAGCTCGCGGCCCTTCGGCCCGCCATTATCGCCATTGCTGACCGCCTCGGCGCCAGCCTTCTTGGCGGCATCGTCCCAGACGACGAGGCCGAGCGGCATGTCGGCGGCGATGATCTTCCAGGTCGCCTTGGAGTTCGCGAGCTCGCGCTTCAGCCACTGCGTCTGCTGCTCACCGAGCATGCGCGATTTCGGCGTCAGCGTCTCTTCCATGTCGGGGCCGTTGGGACCGCGATAGGAGCGCATGTCGAGGAAGAAGACGTCGAGCAGCGGCCCGTGGGCGATCTTGCGGTAGACGCGACCGGGCTCCGATGGCTCGTAGCGGATGGTCGTCATCTCATGGAAGGCGCGCGCCGCGCGGGCCGCCAGCACATGGATGGATTTTTCGCTGTAGCGGTTGTCGGCGGTGAGGTCCTTTGAATCCGACCAGTTGTTCAGCACCTCGTGGTCGTCCCACTGGTAGAAGGTCGGGCAGATGGCGGAAAGGCCCAGCACATGCTTGTCCATCATGTTGTACTTCCACTGGTCGCGGTATTCGTCCAGCGTCTCGGCGACCTTGCGCTTGCCGTCGACCATGACGACGTTCTTCCACTTGCCGCCGCCGGGCAGGTCGACTTCGTCCTTCATGGCGCCGTCGGCATAGATCGTGTCGCCGGAATGCAGGAAGAAGTCCGGCGTGTGCTTGGCGATGGTGGAATAGGTCTTCATGCCGGTCTCGTCGATGCCCCAGCCCTGGCCGGCGGTGTCGCCCGACCAGGCGAAGCGCACGTCGCGCTTGGAGGCCGGCGCGGTGCGGAAGCGGCCGACGATCGGCTCGGAGACGGCATTGATGTCGGAAAGGTCGGCGGCAGTCATGCGGTAGAAGATGTCCTGGTCGGAGGCGAGGTCGGTGAGCAGCCGCTTCACCGTGTAGTCGCTTGCCGGCGAGGTATCGAGCGCAGCCAGCCGCGTCGCGTCGGCGAAGCTTTCGGTGGTCGACACTTCGTACATCACGCGCGCCGGCCGATCGGTGCGGGTCCAGACCATGCCCGAGGTGGCATCGACGTCGCCCGACTGGACGCCATGGGTGAAGGCCGGGCGCTGGTTGGCACGGGAATAATAAGGCAGTGCGAGCCCGGAGGCACCGACAAGGCCAAAGGCGCTGGCCGAGGTAACGAAAGCGCGGCGGGTCAACGAGAGCTTGTTCATGGCTGTCTCCGGGATGGCGTTGAACGGGACCGCCAAGCTCCAGCCTCAATGTTTCAGGCACATATCGGAACCATGAAGTTTTGATAACAGTGAACAGCCTTCCCTTCTCCCCCTTGCGGGAGAAGGTGGATCGGCGCGTAGCGCCGAGACGGTTGAGGGGTGCTGGACGGATCGCCGTCACTGCCAAGCTGGAACACCCCTCATCCGACCGAGCTTCGCTCGGCCACCTTCTCCCACAGGGGGAGAAGGGAAAGTAGCACCTCAAGCCGCCTGCGGCTCAGGCTCGAACGCCGGCTTGCTCGTATTAATGAGCAGCGAAATACAGGCCGCGGCAATACCGGTCATGCCGGCGATCATGAACGCCAGCTCGTAATTGCCCTGCAATTCCCTCATGGTTCCGCCGAAGGCCGCAGCGGCCGCTGCGCCCACCTGGTGACCGGCGACGATCCAGCCGAAGACGATCGGCCCGCTGCGGTCGCCGAAGGCTTCGTTGGCGAGCCTCAGCGTTGGCGGCACGGTGGCGATCCAGTCCAGACCATAGAGCACGGCAAAGATGATCAGGCTGACCGCCGAGAAACCGGAATAGGGCAGATAGATCAGCGACAGGCCGCGCACGGCATAGTAGACGCCGAGCAGCTTGCGCGGATCGAAGCGGTCGGTGAGCCAGCCCGACAGTGTGGTGCCGATCAGGTCGAAGATACCCATCATCGACAGCAGGCCGGCGGCCTGCACCTCGCCGATGCCCATGTCGCCGCAGAAGGCGATGAGGTGCGTGCCGACGAGGCCGTTGGTGGTGAAGCCGCAGACGAAGAAGGTGGCGAAGAGATACCAGAACACCCTGGTGCCCGCGGCGCGCCGCAGCGTGGTGAGCGTATGCGTAAGGAAATTGCCCTGCGAGGCCGGCGACACCGGCGGCACGTCGTCCGCATCGGCGCCGTAGCGGACCTGGCCGATCGAGGCCGGACGCTCCGGCACCAGCAGGAGCACGAGCGGGATGAGCGCGGCCGTTGCCAGCGCCACCGCGATCGCCACCGGCTTCCAGCCACCGGCCTGGGCCAGCGAGGCGATGAGCGGCAGGAACACCAGCATGCCGGTGGCGCTGGAGGCCGACATCAGGCCCATCACCAGGCCGCGATTGGTCTTGAACCAGCGATTGACGATGGTGGCACCGAGCACGCTTGCCACCGCGCCCGAGCCGATGCCGGAAAAGACGCCCCAGGTGATGAAGAGATGCCATGGCTCTGTCATCAGCAGGCTGAGCGCCGTCGAGCCCGACATGATCAGCAGCGAGGCGAGCAGCGTGCGGCGGAGCCCAATTCGCTCCATCAGCGCCGCCGCAAACGGCCCGGTCAGGCCGTAGAGCAGGATGCCGACGCCGGCGGCCAGCGAGATGACGTCGCGCCGCCAGCCAAAACTGTTTTCCAACGGCAGCATCATGACGGCGGGCGCCGAGCGAAGCCCGGCGGCACAGGCAAAGGAAAATGACGGCAACGACGACGAAGGCGTAGCGCTGGCCAAACGGACGGGACTGGGTTATCATGTTACTGACCGGTACGTTGCAATGGGGTGGCGCCATACATACGTACCGGTCAGTAACATTGTCAAGCGAGTTTGTTGAATGCCATCGGACAATAAAATTGAAGCGTCGGTGAACGAGACGCCCACCGTGCCGGCGCCGAAGGCCGCCGACAAGATCCTCGACGTGGCGCGCGACCTGTTCTATCGCGAAGGCATCCGTGCGATTGGCGTCGACGAGATCGTCAAGCGCGCCGGCGTCACCAAGCCCAGCCTCTACCGTAGCTTTCCGTCGAAGGACGAGCTCGCCGCCTCTTATCTGCGCAAGTATGACCTCGAATTCTGGGCGCGCTTCAACGAAGCCGTCGACGCGCATCCCGGCAATCCGCGTGCGCAGATCATCGCTTTCCTCACCCGGGTCGGCAAGCGCACGCAAAAGCGAGACTATCGCGGTTGCGGGATGACCAATGCGGCGGTCGAATATCCCGAGCACGGCCATCCGGCGCGCATCGTCAGCGAGAACAACAAGCAGGAACTGCGCCGGCGCCTGCGCGCCATGGCCACGGCGATGGGCGCAACGGACGCCGACACGCTCGGCGACGGGCTGCTGCTCCTCATCGAGGGCGCCTATATCAGCGGCCAGTTGTTCGGGCTGGGCGGACCGGCGGCCTCGGTCGCCCGCAACGCCGATCTACTGATTGAAGCCAGCTTGAAGAAATAAGGATTGGCGATACGCTCCGGCAACTCGAAACGGAGTTGTCAGCGATGCGTGCGTTTCTCGTCCCGCTTGCCCTCGCCGGTCTCTGCCAGGCAGCCTATGCCGGCGATATTTCCAGCGCCTATACCGATCTCGACTGGAAGAAGGACTGCGTGACCTACGCGCAGGCGCAAGAAGGCGATGGCGACTGGGCTAGCCTCGCCTGCGCCGGCTATCGCGGCTATCCGGTGCTGATCGGCTACGACGACGCCCGCGAATCCGTCTATTACGGCTTTCCCTCCGACGACATGACCGCCGTCTGGGAGAGTTTCTCCGGCCTCAACACCGCGGGTCCGAAGGTCGAATGGCGCATCGAAACCAATGGCGACAAGGCGGTGCCCTTCGCGGTCATTCACCGCCGCGAGATCAGCAATCCCGAAGACGAGAACAAGCCGACCGAGGTACTGGTCGTCGCCAAGGTGGCGCAGCCGGAAGAACACCAGGGCTGCACGGTCGGCCTGGTGCTCGCCACCGGCAACCCTGAGGCCAACGACCAGGCGCGCAAGCTCGCCGACGAAAAGGCGAAGAGTTTTGCCTGCGGCAAGGACAGGCGCGAGGTGATCGGCAAAGTGCCCGACTTCGGCCGCGTCGATAACTGATTACTTGCTGGCCTTCGCCCGCTCGATCGCCTCGACGATCATCTTCTTGGCGTATTTGGAATCGTGCCATCCCTCGATCTTGACCCATTTGCCGGGCTCGAGGTCCTTGTAGTGCTCGAAGAAATGCTGCACCTGCTGGCGGGTGATGTCGGGCAGGTGGGTGTATTCGGTGACGTTCTCGTAGCGCAGCGTAAGCTTGGGCGACGGAACCGCGATCACCTTCTCGTCCTGGCCGGCATTGTCTTCCATGATCAGCACGCCGATCGGCCGCACGTTGATGACGCAGCCCGGCACCAGCGCGCGCGTGTTGCAGACCAGAACGTCGATCGGGTCGCCGTCGCCCGACAGCGTGTGCGGCACGAAGCCGTAATTGCCAGGATAGCGCATCGAGGTGTGCAGGAAGCGATCGACGAACAGTGTGCCGGCCTCCTTGTCCATCTCGTATTTGATCGGTTCGCCGCCGATCGGCACCTCGATGATGACGTTGACGTCCTCAGGCGGGTTCTTTCCGGTGGCTATCGCTTCGATACGCATGGCTCAAATCCCTCTCAATCTTGTGTGACCGATAGCGGGACACGCGTCATGGTGCAATGCGGCGAATGGTGCCCAACGCTGATGGAAGCGCACACTTTGTGATGGATTGTAACCTAGGCGGGCGGCGCCTCATTCCCAGACGAAGGCGACCTTCTTCAACGCCTTCTGCTCGAAGACCTCGACGCCCTCGGCGATGTCGCGGCCGCCATTGCCGGCATAGAAGGCTAAAGCATTGTAATTGTCTTCCAGCGCCCACACCACCAGGCCTCTCAGGCCATGGTCGGCAAGGCGCGTCCGCGCCGCCTTGAACAGCCTGCTGCCAAGCCCGATGCCCTGATATTCCGGGCGCAGGTAAAGCTCGTAGATCTCGCCCTGCTGCCTGAGCTCGCGGGCGCGGTTCTTGCCGATCGTGGCATAGCCGGCGATCGTGCCGCCGATCTCGACCACCAGCACGGTGGCCGCGCGGCGAATCGCGTTCGCCCACCAATCGGGGCCGCGACGATTGATCATGGCCGTCAGCGTGCGATGCGGGATGATGCCGGAATAGGCGCCGCGCCACGCTTCCTGATGCACTTCGGCGATGGCGATTGCATCGCGAGGGTCGGCTTTCCGGATATCGATCGTCAGCGTGTTCATGATTTGTTAACCATAGACCCGCTTCGCCCGCTTGCAAAGAGTCCGCACTGTCGCGCCCGCCGCTTTCGCACAAGCGAACTTGCCAGCGTCGGAAGCACGAAAAACCGCTCGAAACGCCCCTGCCGGCGCGGATTTACGGACAGGTCCGGTCAGATTTCGACGAGATGATCGTCGAGCTCGTTGGTATCGCCTTCGGTGACCGGGAAATGCTCGGCGAGCACCGCGCCGACTGATTCGATCGCGCGGACAAAACCGTCGGCGAGCCGGTCGGCGCCGGCGTGCCGGGTGAGCTCCCGCACCACGCCGTCCCAGACATGCTGGCCGACCTTGGCGTCGATGCCGCTGTCGGCGACAATTTCGGCATAGCGCTCGGCGATGGAAACGAAGATCAACACGCCGGTGCGCGCGCTCGTGCGGTGGACGTTGCGCGCCAGGAACTGCCTCAGCGCATTGGCGTGCGCCGTCTGATAGCGCAGCCGTCTCGGCACCAGATGTATGCACCAGCCGGGCAGCGCCCACAAAAGCACGAGCACGCAGCCTAGCGCCAGAAGCTGGGCTAGCACGAAATGCGGCAGACGGATGGTCAGCCACCAGGCTTCCAGCCCGTAGGCCACCGCGAGGCTGACGATGAGCGTGGCTAAAGCCGCCGCAAACGCGGCCGGGAAGAAATAGCCGTCGCTGGCATGGGCGACGACGCAATAGATCTCGCCGTCGGTCTCGGCTTCCGCGGCGCGGATCGCCTCGGCGATGCGGTCATGGTCCTCAGGGCTGATCGGTCGCGTTGCCATGGTCCTCACCAGCTTCCCGAGGAGCCGCCGCCGCCCGACGAGCCGCCACCGCCGGAAAACCCGCCACCGCCGCCTCCACCGGAGGACCAGCCTCCGCCACCCGACGACCAGCCGCCGCCGCTGGAGGACGACCGCCGTCCAGGCTCGAAGGTCATGCCGAGCCAGCGGTAGCGGCCCGGTCCTATCTTCTGGCCGAAGATCGGCGGCAGCACCGTCAGCGCGATGCTGCCGAAGAAGATCAGCGCCCAGATCGTGATGAAGATGGCGAAGAACAGGTCGTCGGAGTTGAACGGCGCCTGCTCGTTGCGCTTGCCGCGCGCTTCCAGCTCCTCCGGATTGCCCTCAAGCACCATGATCATGTCGTCGACGGCCTTCGTGATGCCGCCGGAGAAGTCTCCGGCGCGGAATGCCGGCACCATGTCGTTTTCGATGATCAGCTTGGTGTGCAGGTCGGTCAGCGTGCCTTCCAGCCCATAGCCGACCTCGATGCGCATCTTGCGGTCGTTCGGCGCGACCAGCAGCAGCACGCCGTTGTTCTCCTTGGCCTGGCCGAGCTTCCAGAACCGGAACAGGCGGTTGGCGTAAGGCTCGATCTCCTCGCCGCCGAGGCTGGGGATGGTGGCGACGACGATCTGGTCGGAGCCTTTCGTCTCGAAGTCGGCAAGTTTCTGGGTCAGCGCCGCGCGCGTGCCGGCATCGATGATGCCGGCATTGTCGACGACGCGTCCGGTCAGGGCGGGAAGGTCAGCGGCGAGGGCGGCGAGGGGGATGAGGATGAGACAGAGAAGAAGGCCAAGAACATGAAGGCTGGCGTTCTGTCGCGCCCCCCTCTGTCCTGCCGGACATCTCCCCCTCAAGGGGGGAGATCGGATGTCACGCCGGCTTTCGCCAATCTCCAGCGTTGCAGAAATGACGGCAAGGCAGACGCTGCCAATCTCCCCCCTTGAGGGGGAGATGTCCGGCAGGACAGAGGGGGGTGTTCGCACGCCAGCGGTCCGTCTTTTCACAAGGAGCAGTTTTCGAAAGACCGTCGGCCGCTCACCCGCCCTGCTTCGTGCTCGTCCCGAAATCTACCTTCGGCACCTGCAGCTTGTCTTCCTCGACGGTGAAGTTGGCGAACGGCTCGTTGCCGCGGAACCAGAAGGTGGCCCACAGCACCGACGGGAAGGTCCTGAGCGTCAGATTGTAATCTCTGACCGCCTGGATGTAGTCGCGGCGCGCCACCGCGATGCGGTTCTCGGTGCCTTCGAGCTGCGCCTGCAGCGCCAGGAAATTCTGGTTGGCCTTGAGGTCGGGATACGCTTCCGACACCGCGATCAGTCGCGACAGCGCGCCCGTCAGCCCCGCCTGGGCATCCTGGAATTTCTTCAACGCTTCCGGATCCTTCAGCGTGTCCGGCGTGACCGTGATCTGCGTCGCCTTGGCGCGCGCCTCGACCACAGCGTCGAGCGTGTCTTTCTCATGCGAGGCATAGCCTTTGACCGTCTCGACCAGGTTCGGGATCAGGTCGGAGCGGCGCTGGTACTGGTTGAGCACCTCGCTCCAGGCCGCCCGGGCGTTTTCCTCGGCCGTCGGGATGGTGTTGTAGCCGCAGCCGGCAAGCAGCGGCAGCACGAAAGCCATCATCAGCAGGGCCGGCAAATTGCGGAAGGCGGAGGGTAGGGAAAGGCGCTCGGCAAACATGATTGGTTCCCCTCGGGTCAAAGTTGCATGCGAAGCAATAGCACAATCCACGCGCAAGAAAATAACCCGCTATGATGTCGCTCCGGGCCGGCCGGGCGCCTCTGTGAATACCTGCGCGAACAGGCTAAGCTCCCGGCAGGAAAGGACATTTGCCATGGCCGAGCGCCGGGACGACGAGAGCGAATCGCGCCGCATCCTCGAGCGCGTGGCGCGCGAGACGGCGCCGGGCGGCACCTCCTTTATCGCTCGCGTCGCAAAGGACACGCGCGACCGCGTGACCGCCGCGGACGCCGACCGCTCCGATCCGATCGAATATTGGGGCACACGCATTGGCCGAACGCTCGGCCTCATCGTCGCCATTGGGCTGTTGGCCTGGCTGGTGTATGTCGCCACGCGGGGTGGCTAGGAATCAAACTCCATGAATGCTGAAAAAACCGACGCGCCGCGTGCGGTCATCGTCATCTCCAGCCATGTCGCCCGCGGCTCGGTCGGCAACCGCGCCGCGGTATTCGCGCTGGAGACTTTGGGCTTTCCGGTCTGGGCGGTGCCGACCGTCATCCTGCCCTGGCACCCGGGCCACAGCCGCGCCACCCGCATCGTGCCGCCGCTCGACCAGTTCAAGGCGCTGTTGGCCGATCTCGAGCGCGCGCCGTGGCTTGGCGAGGTCCGTGCGGTGCTGTCGGGCTATCTCGGCGAGGCCGGCCAAGCCGAGGCCGTCGCCTCGCTCGTCGCCGCCGTCAAGGCAAGGACGCCGGACGCGATTTATGTCTGCGACCCGGTGATGGGCGATTCGGGCGGGCTCTACGTGCCGGAGCCGACGGCCGCGGCGCTGCGTGACAGGCTGATGCCGATCGCCGACATCGCCACGCCCAACCGCTACGAGCTGGAATGGATGGCCGGCGCGCCGCTCCCCGACATCAAGGCGGTGACGGCGGCGGCACTCCACGCCGGCCCGTCGACCATGCTGGTGACCTCGGCGCCGTCGATGCTGGCGGGCGGCACCGGCAATTTCCTGCTCGACGGCAGCCAGGCGCTGCTTGCCGAGCACCGCGTGATCGAGAGGCCGCCGAACGGTCTGGGCGACCTGACGGCAGCCGTCTATCTCGCCCGCATCCTTTCCGGCCAGCCGCCTCTGAAGGCGCTGCAGTCGACCACGGCCGCCGTCTACGAGATCCTGGCGCGCACCGCAAAACGCGGCGGCGACGAGCTGCAGCTCGAGACCGACGCGCAGAGCCTGTCGCATCCGATGGCCATGGTGCAGCTTCGCCATCTCCTCCATCCCGGGCGGGACAAGCGGGCGTGAAGCAAGGCGTGCTGGCCGGCGTCGATGGCTGCAAG
The DNA here is from genome assembly GCF_033977165.1 of Mesorhizobium captivum. Lineage (NCBI taxonomy): Bacteria > Pseudomonadati > Pseudomonadota > Alphaproteobacteria > Hyphomicrobiales > Phyllobacteriaceae > Mesorhizobium > Mesorhizobium captivum. Next base: position 29,979 of record NZ_JAVIJB010000023.1, on the reverse strand, counting down.
GCCGGCTGGATAGCCGTCCATCGCACGGATGGCGCCGAGCCGTCGGTCTCGGTCTTCCCGAGCTTCCAGGCACTGCTCGACGCGCTGCCCGATGCCACGATTGCCGTCGACATGCCGATCGGCCTGCCGGATTTTTCCAGCCGCGGCGGTCGCGGGCCGGAAGCCTTGGTGCGGCCGCTGCTCGGGGCAAGGCAATCGAGCGTCTTTGCTATTCCCTCGCGTGCGGCGCTCTATGCCGACACCAGCGACTTCACCACCATCGAAGCCTGGTATGCCGCGCACCGGCAGGCGAGCAAGGTGGCAATCGCTACCTCCGATCCGCCGCGGGGCGTTTCCATCCAGGCCTTCGGCATCTTTGCCAAGATCCGCGAGATCGACGCACTTTTGATCGCGCGGCCCGATTTGCGCGGCCGTGTCTTCGAATCGCATCCGGAAGTCGCCTTCTGCCGGCTGAACGGCGGCGCGGCGATGACGCTGCCGAAGAAGATCAAGGGCGCCGTCAATCCGGCCGGCATGGAGGAACGCAAAGCGCTGCTCTGCCGGCATGGCTATGAGAAATTCTTTCTCGAACAGCCGCCGCCGAGGGGCGCTGCCACCGACGACTTCCTCGACGCGGCCGCGATGATGCTGATTGCCGGGCGCATCGCCAGCGGCGTGGCGCGGCCATCACCCGATCCGCCAATGGCCGACCGTTTCGGCATTCGGGTTGCGATCTGGGCGTAGTCGAGCGAGGGGCCTGACGCATCGCGAATGCGACGGAGCCATCCGCAATTCGGCATTGCCCGCGACCGACTTTTGCCGCTAGAGCCTTTCTCGCAATAGAACGTGCAGCCGCATCCAACCCGGAAAGGGTCAAGACGCCGCCCATGCCTCACCTCCCCGAGCACCTTCTCGCCGGCTACCGCAACTTCATGAGCGGCCGCTATCCCGCCGAAAGCGGACGCTATCGCTCGCTGGCCCGCGAGGGCCAGGCGCCCGAGACGATGATCGTCGCCTGCTGCGATTCCCGCTCGGCGCCGGAAGCGATCTTCGATGCCGGTCCCGGCGAGCTCTTCGTTTTGCGCAATGTCGGCAATCTGGTGCCGCCCTATGAGCCGGACGGCGAGTACCACTCGACCTCGGCCGCCCTCGAATTCGCCGTGCAGAGCCTGAAGGTCAAGAACATCGTGGTCATGGGCCATGGCCGCTGCGGCGGCATCCGCGCCGCGCTCGACACCAATTCGGCGCCGCTCTCGCCCGGCGACTTCATCGGCAAATGGATGAGCCTGATCGCGCCCGCCGCCGAGACCGTGTCATCCAGCACCTTCATGACCGCGACGGAACGCCAGACCGCGCTGGAGCGCATCTCGATCCGCTATTCCATCGCCAATCTCAGGACTTTTCCCTGCGTCTCGATCCTCGAAGGCAAGGGCAGGCTGACGCTGCACGGTGCCTGGTTCGACATCTCGACCGGCGAGCTCTGGGTGATGAACAAGGAGACCGGCGATTTCGAACGGCCGGAGCTGTGAGCGCATAACCAGGGGGAGAGGCTGATGCATCGCGCCTGCCGGAAATTGCTTCTCGCGACAGCACTGCTGCTGTCCTCGATTGTTTGCGTCAGCGCCGATGATAGCGCCATCATCGACCGCTGGTATTCGGCGCTCCTGATCGCCGACCGCAGCGAACTGTCGGAACTGCTCGCCGACGACGTGCGCATGAAGCTTGACGATATTGGCGTGGTCCAAGACAAGCAGGAATTCCTCGCCTCGATCGACGAATGGCAGGGCGCCGTCGCCGGCGCCACAATTCGCCACCGTATCGAGAAGAGCGAGCACGGCGAGACCACAGTGCTCGCCTGCTACGACTTCCCCGAAAACGACACGCTGATGCGCGAGACCTTCACCGTCGTCGGCGGCCGCATCACCGCCAGCACCCAGACGGCGATCGCGCAGGACTGCAGCGCTTACTAGAGCTGAAAAGTCATCCCGCTTTAACCCAGAGTTGCGCGACGCCGAGCATCGCCCTACATCCGAGGCAGCCCCGCCTCCATCCAGCCCACCGGAATTGCTCATGTCATCTTCGAAAGCCGACCTCGCCGCCCATCCGCTGACGCTCTGGCAAGGCCCGCTCGGCCTGCCGGATTTCTCGCGCATCGGCGACAATGATTTCGGCCCGGTCTTCGACGCGGCGCTGCGGGCGCATCAGGTCGAGATCGACGCTATCGCGGGAAGCAGCGAGGCACCGACGATCGATAACACGCTGGCTGCGCTGGAACTGGCCGGCGAGCCGCTCGACCATGTCTCGTCGATCTTCTGGTGCCGCGCCGGCGCCCACACCAACGACACCATCCAGGCGATGGAGCGCGAGGTCTCGCCGAAGATGTCCAGGCATTTCTCGGCGATCTCGATGAACGAGAAGCTGTTTGCCCGTATCGACGACCTCTACCAGCGCCGCGACAGCCTGAATCTCGATCCCGAAACGCTGCGTGTGCTGGAAAAGACCTGGAAAGGCTTTGTTCGGTCGGGCGCGAAGCTCGACGCTGACGGCAAGAAGCGGCTTGCAGCGATCAACGAGGAACTGTCCTCGCTCGGCACCAAGTTCGGCCAGAACGTTCTGGCCGACGAGCGCGACTGGGCGCTGTTCCTCGACGGGGCCGACCTTGCCGGTCTGCCGGACTTTTTGAAGAGCGCCATGGCCGAGGCCGCCGAGATGCGCGGCCAGAAGGGTCGCTATGCCGTGACGCTGTCGCGCTCGATCTATGAGCCGTTCTCGACGTTTTCCGAGCGCCGCGACCTGCGCGAGACCGCTTTCCGCGCCTTCATCATGCGCGGCCAGAACGGCGGCGCCAGCGACAACACCGATGTCGTGCGCGACATGCTGAAACTGCGCGCCGAGAAGGCGAAGCTGCTTGGGTATGAATCCTTCGCGGCGCTGAAGCTCGACGACACCATGGCGAAGACGCCGAAGGCCGTGCATGATTTGCTCGATCCGGTCTGGGAAAAGGCGCTTGAGAAGGCGGCCGCCGACCGGAAGGACCTGGAACGACTGGCGAACGAGGCCGGCAGCAACGAGAAGTTCGCGGCCTGGGACTGGCGCTTCTACCAGGAGAAGCTGCGCGCCGAGAAATTCGCCTTCGACGAGGCGGAGCTGAAGCCTTATCTGCAGCTCGATCGCGTCATCGAGGCCTGCTTCGACGTCGCCACAAAACTGTTCGGCATCAGCTTCGAGGAGAAGAAGGGCATCGCCGCCTGGCATCCCGACGCCCGCGTCTTCATGGTGAAGAATGCCGACGGCAGCGAACGCGGCCTGTTCCTCGCCGACTATTTCGCGCGGCCGTCAAAACGCTCCGGCGCCTGGATGAGCGCGCTGAAGTCCGGCTATAAACTCGGCGACGGCGCGAAGCCGGTCATCTACAACATCATGAATTTCGCCAAGCCGCCGGCCGGCGAGGCCGCCCTGCTTTCGGTCGATGAGGCGAAGACGCTGTTCCACGAGTTCGGTCATGCGCTGCACGGCATGCTGACCGACGTCACCTGGCCGTCGGTCTCCGGCACGTCGGTAAGCCGCGATTTCGTCGAACTGCCCTCGCAGCTCTACGAACATTGGCTGACCGTGCCGGCGGTGCTGGAAAAGCACGCGCTGCATGTCAAGACCGGCAAGCCGATGCCGAAGGATCTGCTCGACAAGATGCTCGCCGCCCGCACCTTCGGCGCCGGCTTCGCCACGGTCGAGTTCACCGCCTCGGCGCTGATCGACATGGCCTACCACGCGCGCCCGTATGCGCCGGCAGAGCCGCTTCGTTTCGAGGCCGAAACGCTTGAGAAGCTGCATATGCCCGACACCATCGCGATGCGCCATCGCACTCCGCAATTCGGCCATGTTTTTGCCGGCGACGGCTATTCGGCCGGCTACTATTCCTACATGTGGTCGGAGGTGCTGGACGCCGACGCCTTCTCGGCCTTCGAGGAGACCGGCGATCCCTTCAATCCGGAACTGGCCGAACGGCTGAGGAAGAACATCTACGCCGCCGGCGGCTCCAAGGACCCCGAAGAGCTCTACACCGCCTTCCGCGGCAAGATGCCGTCGCCTGAGGCGATGATGGTGAAAAGAGGGTTGGTGTGATTAGCTTTCCCTTCCCCCTTGTGGGGGAAGGTGGATCGGCGCGCAGCGCCGAGACGGATGAGGGGTGTTCCAGGGAACGCCAGCGCCTCACTCCGCTGGAACACCCCTCATCCGGCCGCTTCGCGGCCACCTTCTCCCACAAGGGGAGAAGGTGAAACGGTCCACGGATCCGCCACCCTTGGCCATATCGGTCTCGCCAGCTTCTTATAGTCCGTGACCGCCGGGTTGCTCGGATAGGAGCTCGGCGCCGCGACATAGACGATCTCGGCGGCGATCGGCGCGAAGCCGGCGTAGAAATGGTTGGTCGATTTGACCAAAAGGATGTCCTTCGACAGCGGATCGACGCCGATGTTGGAGAAGATATCCGGCTCGAAGGTCTGGGTTCGGTTGGTGTTGAGGATGACGTCGACCTCGGTGCCTTCGATGCGCACCACCGCTGACGGCCCGAGCGTCACCCGGCTCGGTCCGAAACTTTGCCAGCCCTCGGTGACGGCCTTGAGCACCGTGACGCGCGCGTCGATCGGCTCGCCGGCCTGAGGCCCGGCCTTGCCGCCGAAGCGCAGGTCGATGACGGCGCCCTCGCCGGCAGCCTGACAAAACGTCACCGCGATCGGATCCCAGATCGTCGCCACGCCGACCTTGTCGACGCCGCGCGCCAACAACTCGCGCAGCACGATGGTGCCGTCGCCCGGCACGCCGCCGCCCGGATTGTCCCAGATGTCGGCGATCACCACCGGGTTGTGCTGGCGCGTCGAGCGCACGGCAAGCGCCCGCTCGATGCCGGCAGAGGCGGAAAGCATCGTCATCGCCGTCTTTTCGCGCAAGGCGTAAAGCTCGCGCCCCAGCGTCTCGGCCAGCTTATCGCCCTTTTCCTTGTCGTTGTCGGTGATGACCAGGATGCGCGTGCCCATCTCCGGCACGTCGGCGGCCATGAAGCCGTGGATGACCGAGACCGACAGCACGCCGTCCTTGCCATGAAGCGCTTTGATTTTGTCGACGAAGGAGCGCATCGGCTCGCGGCTGGTCGGCAGCACCTGGATCATGCGGCAGTCGAAGCTCGAGATCACCGGCTTGATCTCGCCGCGCGCTGCGGCGAGGCCGAGCTCGACGACATGCTCGCCGCGCTCGTAGAAATCGGTGTGCGGGAATTCGAGGAAGTAGGCCATAATGTCCGATGCCGCGACACGCTTCGGCGTCAGATGGCTGTGCGGATCGAACTCCGAGGCGATCACCACTTCCGGCCCGACGATGCCGCGCACACGCTCCAGCAGATCGCCTTCGCAATCATCATAGCCTTGCGCCACCATCGCGCCATGCAGGCCGAGGATGACGGCATCGACAGGCAAGGCCTCCTTCAGCTGGCCGAGGATCTCGTCACGCAGCGTCTCGTAAGTCTCCCTTTGAACGAGGCCGCCGGGCTCCGCCCAGGTGGCGGTGCCTTCGATTACAGTCAGGCCCTCGCCTGCCGCGCGCCGGCGCAGCGCCACGATCGGCGAAGAGCACAGCGTCGGCGTCTCCGGATGTTTTCCCGGCCCGGCATAGAAGGCCATCTCGAACGAAGCCCGGTCGGTCGGCACCGGCGAGAAGGTGTTGGTTTCCGTCGCCAGCGAGGCGGTGAAGATGCGCATCAAAACTCCGTGGACTTCTGTTTTTCGCAATTCCGGGCGGAAACCGCTGCACACTTTTCCTGGAATTGCTGGAATTGCTATTTTACGGCCCCGAGCGCCAGGCCCCGGACAAGATAGCGCTGCAGCCAGATGAAGAGGATGGCCACCGGCAGGGTAGCGAGCAACGTCGCCGCCATGACATGGTGCCATTCAATCGTATAGCGGCCGGCGACCAGCGAGAAAACCTGGATCGGCAGCGTGTAGCTTTCCTGGCTGCGCAGCATGGTGAGCGCCACCACGAACTCGTTCCAGGCGTTGATGAAGGTGAAGATCGCCGTCACCGCGATCGCCGGCAGGCAGAGCGGGAGGAACACTTTGCGCAAGGTCAGCCAGCGGCCGGCGCCTTCCATCCATGCGGCCTCCTCGAGGTCGCGCGGAATGGTGTCGAAATAGCTCTGCAGCATCCACACCGTGAAGGCGACGTTGAAGGCCATGTAGATGAAGCCGAGCGCCGTCGTGCTCTCCACCAGGCCCCAGGCGGCCATCAGCCTAAACAGGCCGAGCACCAGCACGATCGGCGAGATCATCTGCGAGATCAAAAGGAACTGGCGGAACGCGCCATAGCCGCCGAAGCGAAAGCGCGACATCGCATAGGCCGCCGGCACCGAGATCAGGATGGCGCCGATTGTCGCCAGCGCCGAGACGTAGAGCGAATTGAGAAGCGCCTGGCCGAAGCCGGTCGCCACCCACATGTCGGCAAAATTCGACCAGCGGAACTCGCTCGGCCACCAGGTGGGTGTCAGCACTTCCGGCCGCGGCTTCACCGCTGTCAGGAACATCACCGCGAAGGGAAAGATCGTCACCACGATCAATGGCGCGAGCAGCAGCCAGGCGATGATCGTGCGTTTGAGCTTGCCGTTCCTCATGCGCGCTGCTCCCGCATGGCGAGCCGCACATAGATCATGGTGAAGACGAGCAGGATGACGAACATCACCAGCGACACCGCCGACGCCTCGCCGAGTTTCCCGATGCGGAAGGCGAGCTTGTAGAGATGCGTGACCAGTATGTCGGTTGAATTGGCCGGCCCGCCCTGCGTCATCACCCAGATGATCGGGAAGGAGTTGAACACATAGATGGTGTTGAGCACGATCGCGATGTTGATGAACGGTTTTAAGAGCGGAAAGGTGATCTCGCGGAACTGCTGGAACGGCGTTGCTCCCTCCAGCGCGGCCGCCTCATAGAGATCGTCCGGGATCGAGGACAGGCCGCCGAGGAAGATCGTGGTGGTGAACGGCACCGTCACCAGTATGCCGATCAGCACCTGCATCGGGAACGCGGTCTCGGCGCTCGCCAGCCACTGGATGTTCTGGCTGATCAGCCCGAGCTTCATCAGCGCCGAGTTCAGCATGCCGCTTTCGCCGTTGAGCGCCCAGCGCCAGACCACCGCCGTCATGGTGAGCGACACCGCCCAAGGCAGCATGATGATGACGCGGGCCAGCCCGCGGCCGTAGAAGTCGGTATTGAGGATTATCGCCACCGGGATCGACAAGAACAGCGCGCCGCCGACCACCAGCACGGTCCATAGGCCAGTACGCCAGAGCGCGGCGACAAAGTCAGGATCGGCTGCGAGCGCCCAGAAATTAGCCAGGCCGCTGAAGTCGCGCAGCTGGCCAAAGCGATTCACGTCATGCGTCGAGATCTGCACGAGGTCCCAGACCGGCCAGAAGATCACCACCGCCGCGAGCAGCAGGCTGGGCAAAGTCAGCAGGTAAGGCAGGATCCGGCTTTGCATCGGCTGGCTGTACCGGGTTGCGTGGACATCAGTTGCGGCGGCATAGGCACTCAAGACGCGCGCCCCGGTTGGAGTTTCGGCAGCTTACCGGCTTGGCTCATTTCGGCCTCTCGTTTCTGAGGGCAATCGCTTCGGCTTTGATTTGCCTGCCGGCGTCGGCGCCGCCCCTCACCTGCTTGCCGGCATCCTCTCCCGTATAGTGACGGGGAGAGGGGACGCTGTCGCCGGCGATTTCGCCAATCTCCAACGTCGCAAGAATGGCGCCGAGGGAGCGGCCAGCCCTTTCTCCCCGTCACTATACGGGGAGAAATGCCCGGCAGGGCAATGAGGGGCAACGCCGACGTCGGCGATCTCGCCTTGCCCGAAGCACTGTCATTCTTCCGCAATTTCAGAAACCGCCACGCACTGTGAAGGAGAAAAGATGTGGCGCGCCCCGACGGGTGGGACGCGCCACGGGCGCAGGGAGATACGCCCTATTTCTTCAGCACGCCATTGGCCTTGGCCGCCGCCTCCTTCAAGGCGGCTTCCGGCTCGGCGCTGCCGAGGTAGATCTTCTGCATGGCGTCCGAGGTGATCTGGGCAATCTCCTCCCAGCCCGGGATGACCGGCGCGAAGCGGGCGTCGGGCAGAAGTGCCGTAAAGGCGGCGAGGTCGGCATTGTTGACGTAATAGTCCATCTTCGCCTCTTCCTTGTTCACCGGCAGGAAGCCTTCGCCTTGCGTGAACTTGGCGCGCTGCTCCTTGGTGAACAGGAAGTCGAGCAGCTTCCAGGCCTCGTCCTTGTTCTTGGAGTTCTTGAACATGATGATGGAGTCGGTCACGCCATAGGTACCGCGCGCGCCGGTCGGTCCGGCGGGAATCGCGGCAACGCCGTATTTCAGACTCGGCGCTTCTTCCTTGATCTGGTTGGACAGGAAGGGCGCGGTGATCATCATGCCGACCTTGCCCTGCTTGAACAGGTTCTGCACGTCCTCGCGGTTGTTGGAGGTCACGCCCGGCTCGGTCAGGCCCTCGTCGATCATCGACTTGTAAAGCTTGGCCGCCTCGAGCGCGCCCGGAGTGCTCAAACCGGACGTGCCGTCCTTGTTGAGGATCTCGGTGCCCTGCGACCACATCGCATAATAGTAATAGACGTCGGTCTCGATCTCCTTGCCCTGCAGGCCGAAGCCGAAGGCGCCTATCGCCTTGATCTTGCGCGCGTCCTCCTGCAGCTCGGTCCAGGTGGCCGGCGGCTTGGTGATGCCGGCTTTCTCGAACAGCTCCTTGTTGTAATACATGGCGCGCGCCGAAGCCGCGATCGGCAGGCCGTAGGTGTGGCCGCCCATGATCGAGGGCTGCAGGAAGGTGTCGATGAAGCGGTCCTTGAACTCGGGCGTGATGTAGCTGTCGAGCGGCTCGGCGACATCCTGCTGCACGAAATCGATCAGCCAGCGCGTGCCGATGATCGAAAGGTCGGCATTGGTGCCGGCGGTGATGTCGGTGGTGAGCTTCTGCAACAGCACATCCCAAGGCACGACCTCGTACTTGATCGTGATGCCTGGGTTCGCCGCCTCGAATTCCTTCTTCACCGCTTCGAAATAGGGGCCGGTCTTGGCGCTGTATTCGGCGACAGTGACGCGTACCTCGCCGGCATCGGCGGGCGCTGCCAGCGCCAGCATGCTCATCCCGGCCAACAGGCCGACAGTCCATTTCGCAAGGCTCATCTGATTTCCTCCCATGATGCGCATTCGCGCCTGGCCCTTGTAGGCGCAGGATTTATGTGACTTTCCTACATTATCGAGGGTTTTCCGCGATGCAAGCGGTTTATCGTGTTGCTTAATTACATTTCGTTGAGTAGCGTTCTGTCGCTATCTGACGTGGCTGAGGAGCGCGTATCGTGGTGTCGAAAGCCGATTTCGAGGGCAAGACAATTGTCGTCACCGGCGCCGGCGGCGGTCTCGGCTCGGCGATCGTGGCGCTTATGGCCGAACGTGGCGCGCGCATCGTCGGCTGCGACCAGTCGGCCGAGGCGCTGGAGAGCCCCTTGATCGCCTCGCGCCACGTCTTCGACCTGCTCGACCGGGCTTCGATCGAAGCTGCGGTCCCCGCTTTGCTCGACAAGGACGGCGTCCCCGACATTCTGATCAACAACGCCGGCTGGACGCGCGCGGAGACGCTAGATGCGCTGACGGCGGACAGGATCGAGCAGGAGCTCGACCTCAATCTCACCGGGGTGATGACTTTCGCCGATCCGCTGGTCAAGGCGATGGCGGCACGCGGCTCGGGCAGCGTCGTCTTCGTCTCCTCGGTCAATGCCATCGCGCATTTTGGCAACCCGGCCTATGCCGCCGCCAAGGCCGGCATCAACGCCTACGCCAAGTCGATCGCCGTCGAACTTGGCCGCAGCGGCGTGCGCGCCAATGTCGTGTGCCCGGGCTCGATCCGCACCGCCGCCTGGGACCATCGGCTCGCCAAGGACCCGGAAATCCTCGGCCGGCTGAAGCGGCTCTATCCGCTCGGCCGCATCGTCAATGCCTCGGAAGTCGCCGAAGCCGTTGCCTTCCTTGCCTCCGACCGGGCTTCCGGCATAACAGGCGCGGTGGTGCCGGTGGACGCCGGACTGACGGCCGGCTACCTGCCTTTCATCGACGACATCTTGGGAGCGTGACCATGACCGATGTCCTGTTTCGCAACCTGTCGAAATCCTTCGGCCAGCACAAAATCCTCGAGGACATCAACCTCGAGATCAAAAGCGGCGAGTTCGTCGTGCTGGTCGGCCCGTCCGGCTGCGGCAAGTCGACTTTGCTGCGCATGCTGGCCGGGCTGGAGACGATCACCTCTGGCGACCTCGTGATCGGCGGCTTGAGAGCCAACGACCTGCCGCCGCAGAAGCGCAACATCGCCATGGTGTTCCAATCCTACGCGCTGTTTCCGCATCTGAAAGCCGCCGATAATATCGGGTTCGGTCCGAAAATCCGGGGTGAAACCCGCGCGGCGATCGACGACAAGGTGAAGAAGGCTTCGGGCGTGCTGAACCTCTTCTCCTATCTCGACCGCTATCCAAGGCAGTTGTCGGGCGGCCAGCGCCAGCGCGTCGCCATGGGCCGCGCCATCGTGCGCGAGCCCTCGGTCTTTCTCTTCGATGAGCCGCTCTCCAACCTCGATGCGCAGCTCCGCGTGCAGATGCGCACCGAGATCAAGGCGCTGCATCAGCGCCTGAAATCGACCATCGTCTACGTCACCCACGACCAGATCGAGGCCATGACCATGGCCGACCGCATCGTGGTGATGGATCGCGGCCGCATCCAGCAGGTCGGGCAGCCGCTGGAGCTCTATGACCGGCCGGCCAACAAATTCGTAGCCGCCTTCATCGGCTCGCCGTCGATGAGTTTTGTCTCCGGCGCCTTGAAGACCGCCGGAGCCGAGTCTTGGTTCGAGACCAGCGGCGGCGGCCGCCTGGCGCTAACGACCAAGGCCGCGTCAGGCGCCGACGCGATCGAGGCCGGCATCCGCCCCGAGCATTTCGTCATCGGCGCCGCCGACGATGCGATCGCGATCGACGTCGATGTGGTCGAGCCGACCGGCTCGGAAACCCATGTCTACGGCTCGGTCGGCGGTCAGAGTGTGCGCGCCGTGTTCCGCGACCGGCTGCAGGTGAAGCCGGGCGACCGGCTGCCGGTGAGCGTCGACCCGCGCAACATCCATCTCTTCGACAGGGCGACCGGCCTCCCCCTATGAAGACGCCGGCCGACATTATCACTCGCCTGCAACTGATGTCGCAGGACGGCACCAAATCGGACCGTCGGCTGGCGGGCTTGGTGCTTTCCGACCTCGATTTCGCCTCCAAGGCGGCCATTTCGGAGATCGCCGCGCGTGTCGGTGTCAGCGAGCCGACGGTGACCCGCTTCTGCCGCAATCTCGGCTGCGAGGGCCTGCGCGACTTCAAGTTCTATCTGGCGCAGGCGATCGCCATCGGCGGTCAGTATCTGTCGCCGGAGCCGTTGAGCCGCGACGCGCGCGAGCAGCGCATCGCTTCGGCAATCACCGAAGCCGCGATCGCCGCCATCCAGCGCGCCAGCGAAAATCTCGATATGACGACGTTGATGGACGTCGCCGCCCGCATCGCCGGCTCCGGCAATGTGCTCTGCATCGGCTCCGGCGGAATTTCCTCGATGATGGCGACCGAGATGCAGAACCGGCTGTTTCGCCTCGGCCTCTCGGCGCTCGCGCAGATCGACGGCCAGCTGCAGCGCATGTATGCCGCTGTCGCAACGCCGGAGACGACGCTGGTCGCCTTCTCGGTCTCGGGCTATGCCCGTTCGGTGATCGAGGCGGTCGAGGTCGCCCAGCAATATGGTGCCGCTACCGTGGCCGTCACCGCGCCGGATTCCGCACTGGCAAAGGTAGCCGACACGGTGATCTTTCTGCAGCCTTTCGAGGACGGCAACATCTACAAGCCGACCTCGTCGCGTTACGCGCTTCTGGCCATCGTCGACATGATCGCCACTACGGTGGCGGAATCGCGCGGGCCGAAAGTGCTGGAGAACCTGCGCCGCATCAAGCAGAGCGTGAACACGCTGAAGGTCGACGACCCAAAACTGCCGCTGGGGGATTGAAGATTGCAGCGGCTTGCGCCGTCAGGGTTGGCGATCCTTCGCGCCCCCCTCTGTCCTGCCGGACATCTCCCCCACAAGGGGGGAGATTAGCAGCTTCGGCGCCCCGCTCTTTCTGCAACGCAGGATATTGGCGAAAACCGGCGTGACAGCTGATCTCCCCCCTTGTGGGGGAGATGTCCGGCAGGACAGAGGGGGGCGCTGTCCCTACATCTCAAATCTTGGATTACCCGGAAAGTGCCCCGACGCTTTTCGCCAACGCAGCCGCATCGCCCAGCACCCGCACCGTCTTCAACCGCGCTGTGCCCCCGGCCACGACCGAGACCGACGATGCCGGAACACCCAGCGCCTTGGCCGCCATCCGCTCCAGCGCAGCGTTGGCCAAGCCGTTCTCCGGCACGGCGCGCACACGGGCCTTGAGATGGCTGCGCCCGTCGGCGGCCGTCTCGACACCTTCGATCCGGTCGAGCGCCGCCTTCGGCGTCAGCCGCACGTAAAGGTCGATGCCATCCCCGCGCAGGCGAAACGGCGCGCTCATCGACCGGACCAGGCCTCAGGCGACCAGCGACAGCACGGTCGTGAGCAGGAACTGCCGGACGAAGAAGATGATCAAAAGCAGGATGATCGGCGAGATGTCGATGCCGCCGAGATCCGGCATGAAACGGCGAATTGGCCTGAGCGCCGGCTCGGTCAGGCGGTAGAGCATGTTGCCGATGGTGCCGACGAACTGGTTGCGCGAGTTGACGACGTTGAAGGCATAAAGCCAGGAAAAGATCGCCGAGGCGATGATGACCCACCAATAGAGGTCGAGCGCCATGACGATGGTTTGAATGAGGGCGATCATGCCGGTCTCCAAATTGTCGCCGACATGTAGCCATTGCTGGCGGAACCGGCAAGGCCCGCCGGCCCCGGCGCATCGACGCCATCGAGCCGTTTCGCCTTGACATCGAACGGCCGCGACCGATACAAGCCCATCCGCTGGAACGGGGCTGTAGCTCAGCTGGGAGAGCGCATCGTTCGCAATGATGAGGTCAGGGGTTCGATCCCCCTCAGCTCCACCAGCGGATTTAAAATCAAGGCTTTGGCAATGGGTTCTCGTTGGTGGGACAACGAAGTGAGACATTGCTAGTCTCGATTTCCCACTACCGACTCCATGAAGGACCATCTGAAGCAGTACGCTTTCGACAGCATCATCGTCGATCATACCTTGGAAAAATACGGGAAGCCGACATCGTTGTCGGACGGCGACAGACGGACGTTGATAACCGAGTATAGGAAGGCCAGTGGCGCGTACGCGAGGTCGGTACTCGACCACGACGCAACCGTGAACGGCTACGTCCTTGAAGCGAATGTCGAGGCTCCTGCTCATCGCGTCGCTGTGTCGGCAGCCTCAGGCACGACCCTGGGTCCCGTCGCTCTCCGCTCTCGATATTGGCTGTGAAGGGCTGACGCCTACCGAGCGCAGATGCGACTTCAGCTTGCGTCATGTCCTTTGCTCGCCGCGCCTCTGCAAGCGCCGCTGCTATCATCATATGGCGTTGCGAATGTACGGACTTGGGCATTTGCCGCTTGACTAAGTGACCAAGCGAGCACTGTTGGGAGCCTACCCCATTCGCCGATGGTGGTCCGTCATACTACTGGGCGTCGTTCATGGTCTTATGTACGAAGCGCTCAACCGGCTCGTCGCTATTGTCCCGTTGTCAGATAGCCCGTGGCTGACCATTGTCCCGGCCTGCATTGCCGTTACTGCGCATTCCTACCTAGCCTACCTGCTGTACGGTTTCATTAGAATGGAATGGCTGCCGACCACTGAACCGAAGAGAAGCATTGCAATTTGGCTGCATGTGCCTAGCCGGACCGGTGATAGTGATAGCTCCGGGCGCATTGCTGGCGATGTTCCGATCCAGAATCATCCTAGCGGCCATTTCCGTTTTCTAGGCCCGGCAAGAGGTGACAGCCCTGCCCTTCCTCACGGCCTTCCTAGACGGCCTGAACGCACAAATCTGCGGTATCGCTGGGAGACGGTGGTAGTCCTTTAGGATGCATTGCATTTGAATATTAGTTATGTCTAATTTTATCGTTTGGCGTGGCGCTGGAAGGCCGTGCCACGCTCCAAAGATGCGGCGTCCGTAGCAGTGTCAGGAGGAACGAAATGAAAACGATCCTTATCGTCACGACAGCGCTTGCATTCGCAGTCTCCGCTCCCGCGTTTGCGGACCCTAAAGGCAGTACGACGACAACCACCAGTGAGCAGGGACATAGCGGAAACCCACCCAACAACGATAATGGTACGACAACGACTACGACATCGACCGGACCGAGCGGGCAGATCAATAACGGCAAGACCGACTGCAATAATTGCTCAACGTCGACCACGACGACCGGACCGGGGAATAGTAACTGATTACGACCATGTTGTGCGGGAAAACCGCGGGCATGCCGTGAAGACCGTCTGGCGAAGGGAGAGGGGTGCGGATGATTGTTGGGGAACCCGCTCCCTTTTATCTCTAGCCGTTGCAGCGTCGCCGCCGGCATTTGCCGGAAAGAATGGCTTCGACAGCGGCACGACGTCCACCTCCGGGCAGGGGAATGGCGGAAACACAAACGACAGCGCCAACCCTGACAACAATGGCCAGACGACAATGACGACGACCACGTCTGGACCGCATGGTCAAATTAAGTCGGGCGATACCTCCTGCAACAACTGCTCGACGACAACCACGACCGATGAACCGGGCAAGAACAGGTAAGTGCGTCAAGGGGGCAGAAATGCCCCCTGTTTATTGCTCCACGAAGCAGCCGCTCCGAGAAAGCCACCCCAACGCACCATGGGGGCCGCTGCGTTACCCGCTGAATATCAGCCCCATGAATTTTCGCTGAATGAAGCCTTCAGGCTCCGTTCCGGGCCGACCTCCTACAAAGGGACCGTTCAACCGCGGTCCCCTGCCGCATGAAGGAGAAGTCCCATGACCCGCACATCAATTGTCGCCGCAGCCTTGGCAGCCGTCGTCGGCTTTACCACCGTCGCTCCCGCGATGGCCAATGACGTCAACATCGAGCAATATGGCTGGCGCAATTCCGCCGGCGGCGGCCAGCACGGCTATCGTAACCGCATACACGTCTATCAGGATGGCCGCTTCAACACCGCGATCGGCCAGCAATATGGTCATCGCAACCGGTCTGTGATCGGGCAGCAGGGCGTCAACAACTACGGCGCGACCTATCAATACGGCAGCCGGAACGCCGCAGGTATTGCCCAGTTCGGCTCGAACCATACCGCGATCCTGACGCAGGACGGCAACGGCAACATCGCCGCCGGCGTCCAGGTCGGCCACGGCTGCAACGCCGACGTCAGCCAGGGCGGCGGCGGCAATGTCGCCGCCTTCGTCCAGGACTGCCCCTGAACCATGGTGGCCGGCAACGGTGTTGCCGGCCACCATCCTGACATCGCGAGGAGATCATCCATGACCAGATTGGACAAGCGAACAGCAGCGGCGTCGGCCGCGCTGCTGGCCGTCATCGCCGCCGGCGCGACCGGCGCGACGGCCGGCAAGGATGGCTCGACTTCCGGGCCGCTGCGGTGCGAGATACGAGATGCGATTGAAGGAGACGCCATTCTGCTGGAGCCCCTGGTTTATGCCGACAAGACCATCAGCGGCACCTACACCGTCAGCGTCTCCGGCGACGGCCCGTCCGGCTCCGCTAACATCCGGCAGGGCGGCGCCTTCGAAGCCAGCCCGGGCAATCCCGCATCGCTCGGCCGGATGAGCGTCGGGGCGAACGGCGCTGCCTACGACGTCAAGCTGAAAGTGACCGCAGGCGGGACGAGCGTCAACTGCGTCAAGCAAGTGTCCGGCCCTGCCTGAACGCCGGCTCTCGCGGTCCGCAGATCAAAGAAGGGCTCCGGGGCAACCGGAGCCCTTGGCCGTTTCCGAGAGGCCCTGGAGCATGTCTTGAACGGCTGCTGAACGATCCCTTCCGTCACGGTTCAGCTTGGCTGTGCGACTGTTTCTCATCAACGGTCGAACCCCCGGGAGACGGAACATGAACCGCCAGATCGCGAAGCTCGGTCACGCCACCGCGCTCGCCGCAGCCATCGGCCTGCCTCTTGTCGTCGCTCCGGCAAAAGCGGGCGGTTCGATCGGGCTTTACTACTCGCCTCGGACGGCCCGCGATGCGCGGGCGCTCGACCTCGGTCTGCGCGCCTACAATGGGCTGCGCAACGGCGCCCATATCAGGCAGCTCGGGCGGTACAACCGTGCCGGCATAGGTCAGGACGGTGCCGGCAATCTCGGCATAATTCGCCAGGAAGGCAGCGGCCACTCCGCTACCTTGCGGCAGGACGGCAACGACAATTCCTACGGCATTTTCCAGTTCGGCAGAAACACCGACGCCAACATCGCGCAGGCGGGCGACGGCCAAAGCGGAGCAGCCCTGCTGTTCGGCTGGTAGGCGAGAAGTCGCCTGGTTGCGGATACGTGTCCGGCTGTCCAGCCACGCATCCGTTGCCGATGATCGATTGCAGCCCGCGAGGACTCGCGAGCAGCCCCCAAACGGAGGCAGCCCTTAAAGCATGTCTCCCGAAAGTGGGGCCGGTTTCGGGACAAAGACATGCGTAAAATCAAGACCTAAAGCGCATGGAGCGAATCTGAAAGATCGCGACGCGCTTTAGGCCTCGGCTGGCCTCAATCGTCCCAATCATCCCAATGGTCTTCATCCTGCGGATAGCTGGGAACGACTCTGATAACCGTCCGCGGACGCTGATAGCGCCAATAATACTCGTCCGGCACCTGCGGCTCATAGGTGCGGTAGATTTGCCGGTAGTGGTGCTTGGGCTTCCAGTACTTGTGCTTCTTGTGCGACCGCACGCAGTAGCCGTCCTCGGTCAGGTACGCGCATGTCACGTGCGCCTCTTGAACCAAGCTGTCTCTATCCGGCACCGCCATCATCGGCGCCGCCTGGGCCGCAGCCATTGGCGCCAGCATGGCCCCGGCAAGGGCAAGAACAGACAATTTCATCGACCTCTCCTTCGTCTCCAAGTCAGGGTCGGAAAAACTTCCAGATTGGGGACGATTTGGGGCGGCCGGTGATCACTTTGATTTTCCGCCGCATATATAAGCGTTAGATCATATTTCTACCGGCATGCTCAAAGCTCGCCTTTAGGACTGAAGTTTTCCGCGCCATCCCTGCGAAACTGACCGGCGTATGAGACCGCAGAACCATTCTTCGCGGGCTTCCAACGCTGACAAAATATGGGCGCTCCCGCGTGGCCTCGCGTGGCCTCGCCTGGCCCCACTTACCTGGACACCGCCGTGGTGTGCCTACGTTGGCGCGCATAGGCCACGCAGGCGTCCACGGTGCTGACGCAGAGCGCGTCGCGGCTGTTCGGCAGGTTGTTGTCGCCGGCATAGGCGACCTCGGCGACACGACCGCCGATCATCCGGATCTGCGTGTTGCAGTAGCCGCCCGGTGCGACATTGACGGATCCTCCAACCGCCGGGATCGCGCCCACGGCCATGGTCGGGACCGCGATGCTGAGGTTGCCGCGCTGCACGGTGCGCTGATACGTCCAGATCTGGCCGGATGATCCCATATCGGCCGTCGCGGTCGGAAAGCCGGCGCACATGCGGATGTCGGCCTCGCTGAGGCCGATCATCTCCTTGCGGGCGGCGGCCGTCGTGACGTCCTCTCTTGCGACCCGCGACGTGTCGTCGGGAACGACACAGGAAGACAGGATGGAGATACCTGCCGCGACAAGGGCAAGTTTTCGAATGCGTAAAGATGTCATGCCGTTAGTCGGGTTTACGTGGCGCCCCAGCGCCCTTCTGGCTACCTAGGCAAACGGCCAAACGCGTCAACCCAACTTCGTTCATGAATTCGCGGTCGAAGGCGCGAGCGTTCGACACCTTTTCCTCGGCAACCGTCACACCACCCGGAAATAGCTCGTCATCCCGGTCTTCTGGTGCTCGATGATGTGGCAGTGGAGCAGCCAGTCGCCGGGATTGTCGGCAACGAAACCCAGCTGAACCTTCTCGTCGGGCTGGATGAGATAGGTGTCGGAGACGAGCGGCTGAACTTGCCGCGTCGAGGACGACAGCACCTTGAAACTCATGCCGTGCAGGTGGATCGGGTGAGAGTGCGGCGTAAGATTTTCCATGTCGATGATGTAGCTCTTGCCGAGGTTGAGTTCGGCGAGCGGCGCGGTCGGGTCCGGCGTGTCGCCAGGCCACGGCACCTTGTTGATCGCCCAGAAACTATAGCCGAGTGAGCCGCAGATGCTGTCGGCCGAAACGTTCTCCGCTGTGGCGCTGAGCGCCAGCGGAATGCGTTTGGCGCTTGCAAGATCCACCTCCGCCACCGGGTTGGCCTCCAAAGAGCCGAGATCGCGAAGATCCCGCTTGAGCGATTTCCCGACCGCACGCAGCGTCGCCAGAACCTTCGGCTTGGTGCCTCTGACGTCGCGCAGGCTGACGATCGCGCCTTCGTCGTCGGGCATGCGGACGGCAAGCTCCAGCCGCTGGCCGGGCCCGAGCTGCAAGGCGTCGGGCGCAAAACGTTGCGGTACCGGATTGCCGTCGATTGCGATCACCGCCGCCTCGGCGCCGTCGACGCGGAAGGCATAGATGCGGGTGACGTCGGTGATGGCGGCCCTGAGCCGCACCAGGCCGCCTGCCGGCGCGTCATATTGCGGCTGGTCGAGCCAGTTGGCCGTACGCACGGTTCCATAGGTGCCGCCTCTCGCTGCGTCGCGCGGGCGGAACGACTCGATGAACTGGCCGTCGTCGCCGAGGCGCCAGTCGCGCAGATTGATCACCAGTTCGGAATCGAACACCGGATCGTTCGGGTTCTCCACCACGATGACGCCGGTCAGTCCGTGGCCCATCTGCTCGAGCGTGTTGCAGTGCGGGTGGTACCAGAAGGTGCCGGCGTCGGGCGGCGAAAACGCGTAGTCGAAATGGTCGCCTTGATAGACATAGGGCTGCACCAGGAACGGCACGCCGTCCATCTTGTTCGGAACGCGGATGCCATGCCAGTGGATCGTCGTCGGGTCGTCGATGCCGTTGACGAGCCGCGCGGCAAAGGGCTCGCCCTTGCGCATCCTGACGACCGGCGGCGTGCCGGCCGCACCATAGGTGAGCACGTTTTTGGTCGGGCCGGCCTCCGTCAGCTTCGCCTCGATGCTGACGGCCTTCAGGACAAGCGGCTCAGGCTTCGCCGCCGCGAGACCGGTCAATCTGCCGGCAGTCGAGGCACCGATGCCAGCGAGGCTGGCGGCCGCGGTGGCTTTGAGAAGATTGCGGCGTGTGAATACCGTCATATGGCTTTCCGGCGGGCAAGGTCCCGCTGCGTCCCAGGCTGAACCGTTCAGCCGCCTATCACCATCCGTGTCGCCGGCCTAGTCCCGCAGGCTGAAGACGAAGGGCGCCGTGCGGGTGACGCGCGCGCCGAGCTCCGCCGGCGGGATAGGCACGGTTGCGCCCTGCAGCGCGCCGAGCGCCGCGCGGTCGAGATCGCCGTCGCCGGAGGATCGCGCCAGCCGGGCGGAGACCACCCTGCCTGAGGCGTCCACCGTGAAGGTCACGCTGGGGCTGCCTTCGGCTTTTCTCGCGCGCGCCGCGCTCGGATAGCGGGTGTGCCGCCTGATCCACGCCGCCAGGCTGGCATTCCACCGCGACGGGCTGACGCTCGACCGCGGCGCCGCGTCGGAGGATTGCGGCGCTGCGGCCTTCGCTCCCGCCTTGGCATCGATGCTGGCCGTCGTCACCGTCTTGGCGGGCGCCGGCTTTTCCTTCTTTGGCCGCTGCTTCGGCTTTTCGGCAGGCTGCTTTTCCGCTTTCTTCTTCGCCTCGACCGGCTTGTCCGCCTTGACGTCCGTGTCGACCGGTTTCGGCTGCGGCACTGGAATGACGACGTCGGGAGCCACGGCCTCGACAGGATCAGGCACGACCCCGTCCAGCGGCTGCTGCTCGCTCAGCGCTGCCACGGTCGGCCCTGCCTGTTCGGCCTCTTCCGCTTTATCGGCCTCGACCGGCTGCTCTGTGAGCGGCTCGGCCTCTTCCACCACCGGCGCCGGCTCGGTCACCGGCTTTACTTCGCTGACCGTCGGCGTCTCTGCCGCATCGGGCGGATCCGGCGTGACCGCGTCGAGTGTCGCTACGTCT
This sequence comes from Mesorhizobium captivum, assembly GCF_033977165.1. Lineage (NCBI taxonomy): Bacteria > Pseudomonadati > Pseudomonadota > Alphaproteobacteria > Hyphomicrobiales > Phyllobacteriaceae > Mesorhizobium > Mesorhizobium captivum. The sequence continues at coordinate 9,725 of NZ_JAVIJB010000023.1, read as the reverse complement.
TCCGGCATAGCAGATGCAATCACCATCGGCGCCATTTCGACCGCCAGAGCCGGCGGCGGGCCGCCGTCCGGCACTTCGGCGAAGCTGAGGTTCTGCACCGCATAGGCGACCGCGACATGCGCGGCGAGAATGATCGCGGCAGCGCTCGCCCACAGGCCGGCTTCGCGGAGGCCGAAGCGCGGGTGAGGTATTCGGGGCAAGGCGGCGGTCGTCATTGGCTGGTCCCGGCTGTCGGCGGCGCAGCTCCGGCGGCTGGCGCTCCTGCCCGGCCCGCGCCCTCGGTACCGGATGTCTCCAGCCCGACCAGCGCCACCTTGAGATAGCCGGCGGCGCGCAGCAGGTTCATCACCTCCATCAGCTCGCCATAGCCGACATTTCTGTCGGCGCGCAGGAAGATGCGCGTCTGCTTGTCGCCCCTGGTGCGGCCGTCGAGCACCGCGGCGAAGGCCGGACGCGGCACACTGTCATTGCCGATCGCCAGCGTGAGATCGCTTTTCAGCGTCAGAAACAGCGGCGTCTCGGGCCGTGGCGCCGGCGTCGCGGTCGATCCAGGCAGGTCGACATTGACGTCGACGGTCGCCAGCGGCGCCGCGACCATGAAGATGATCAGCAGCACCAGGATGACGTCGATGAACGGCGTGACGTTGATCTCGTGGCTTTCCTCGAGATCCTCGCCCGTCGTCTCACGGATCCGCGCCGCCATCGCCGTCTACTCCGCCGCCATGGCCGTCGCCGGCGGCACCGTGCGGAAATCGAGATCGCGGCTGACCAGCCGTTCGACGCCAGCGGAAGCGTCGGCGAGGATCTGCCGGTAGCCGGCTATCGAGCGCGCGAAGACGTTGTAGATCACCACCGCAGGAATGGCCGCGACCAGGCCCATGGCGGTGGCGAGCAGCGCTTCGGCGATGCCCGGCGCCACCACCGCCAGATTGGTGGTCTGCGCCTGCGAGATGCCGATGAAGGCGTTCATGATGCCCCAGACGGTGCCGAACAGGCCGACGAAGGGCGCCGTCGAGCCGATGGTGGCGAGCAGGCCGGTGCCGCGCGACATGCGCCGTGCCGCCGCCGCCTCGATGCGCGAAAGCCTGGAGGTGACGCGCTCCTTCAGGCCGTCGCCTGAAGCATGGTCGAGCGCGCCGGCCGAAAGTGCGCGCTCTTCCTCCGCCGCCCGCACCAAGAGCACGCCGGGTCCGTTGCCGTGTCCGAGCGCGCGGCCGGCCTGCATCAGCGTCGCGGCATTGCCGATGGCAATGGCCGCTCGGCGAGCTCTCAGCTTGCCGCCGAGGATCTCCAGCGACTTGGCGAGCCAGATCGTCCAGGTGACCAGCGAGGCGAAGGCAAGCCCGACCATGACGGCTTTGACGACGATGTCGGCCGCCATGAACATGCCCCAGGGCGAGAGGTCATGCGGCAGCGTCAGCGCAACAGCGGAAGGCTCTTCGCCCCCGGCGTTGCTCGGAGCCGGCTGGGTATCCGGCTCGACCGGTGCCTGCACGGCTGTCGGCGGTGTCATGGGCTGTTGGGTGGGCGCCTGTGCGGCCGGCGCCGGCGTTGCCGGTTGCTCCTGCGCCAGCGCTATACTGGCTGAAAGAATAGGGCCTGCCGAAAAAATGACGGACGCGGCCAGTGCCGCAAAAAAACTGTTCCGGGACAAGGTTCGTCCTCGCTTCTTCATTGCACGTAACCGATTGGCTGGCCGCTGACGGGATGCTTGAGCACGCCCATCTCGACGCCGAAAATGTCCTTGAGCACGTCGCCCCGCATGATCTCGTCCGGCGTGCCGCGCCTCAGCAGCCGTCCTTCCTTCAGCGCGATCAGCTCGTCGCAATAGCGCGCCGCCATGTTGGGGTCGTGCAGCACCACGACGACGCAAAGGCCGCGCTTGCGGCTGAGCTCTCGGACCAAACCGAGCACCTCGACCTGATGCGCGATGTCGAGCGCCGAGATCGGCTCGTCGAGCAGCATCACGCCGGCATTCTGCGCCACCAGCATGGCGAGCCAGGCGCGCTGCCGCTCGCCGCCGGAAAGCTCGTCGACCAGCCGGTCAGCGAAAGCGCTCATGTCGGTCAGCGCCAGCGCCTCCTCGACATGACTTTTGTCTTCCGGCCCGAACCGGCCGAGCGCGCCATGCCAGGGATAGCGCCCGAGCGCCGCCAGCTCGCGCACCGTGAGGCCGGTCGCCGCCGGCGTCGTCTGCGGAAGATAGGCGAGAGCCCGCGCCAGCTCTCGCGCGCCCCAGCCGGCGAGCGGGCGCTCGGCGAAGCGGATGTCGCCGGAGCTTGCCGGCTGCTGGCGCGCCAGAAGCTTGACCAGCGTCGACTTGCCGGAACCGTTATGGCCGATCAGCCCGTAGACACGCGCGCATTGCAGCTCGAGCGAGACCGGCCCGAGCAGCGTGCGCTCGCCGACGGCAAAGCGCACCGCCTCGACATGAAAGGCTGTCTGGATATCTGCTCCGGTCAACATCCGTCTCCCAACCGGCCGCTGCCTCGGGCTGTCGCCAAGGCGGCCAACGCCGGTTGACTAGAAAACATGAGGTAACTAGTCAACTATAAAGGTGACTTTGTTGATCAACAAATTGCCGGGACCCTGATCGGGACCGCAGTGAGGTCTGGACGGTAATGCCGCCGCTGAGTCACGATACGGTAGCAATCGAGGCAGCAGGCGATGATCAAGGCGACACCTTTCGACTTCCCCTATGACGGCCGTCTGGTGCCGCAAAGCACCGCGCTGCTGGTGATCGACCTGCAGGAGGATTTTCTGTCGCCGACAGGGTACTTCGCCAGAAAAGGCTATGACCCCGCGCCGCTGAGGGCGATTCTGCCGGCCGTGAACCGGCTGATTGCAGCCGCTCGCGCCGCCGGCTTGACCGTCATCCACACCAGGCAAGGCTATCGCGCCGACATGGCCGACATGACGCCTTACGAGAAATGGCGACGCAAGCGGGCGGGACTGGACGGCACCGACATATTGCTGCGATCCAGCCCCGGTTTCCAGATCGTCGCCGACATCGAGGTGGCTGCGCAGGACATCGTCGTCGACAAGACCTGCAACGGCGCCTTCACCTATACCGACCTGGAGCTGGTGCTACGCGCGCGGGACATAACGCATCTGCTTTTCACCGGCTGCACCACCGATGTCTGTGTGCACACCACCTTGCGCGAGGCCTGCGACCGCAATTTCCAATGCCTGACGATCGCGGACGCCTGCGCCAGCGGCGACCAAAAGGCGCACGAAGCCGCCCTGCACATGGTGACCGTCGAGGATGGCGTCTTCGGCGCGCTGACGGACTCGGAGGCCGTCATCACCGCGCTGTCACGACTCGCGGGCGCGGCGAACTGACGGCTTCGGGATCGCGTGGGTCGCCGACCTCCGGCCAGCCGATATCCTTGCGGATATCCATCGGCAGCAAATAGAGTGTCCGCGCCGCCCGGTAGCGGGCATGGACGGTCGCGTATTCGGTCGCCATGCGGCTGATGGATGACAGGATCGACATTTTTCTCTCCCTTGGTTGATGCCGGCGCCAGAAGCATCGGCACCCACCAGGACGAATGACGGGTACCTTTCGGAACGGTGGGGAGGAATTTTTCCTGAAAATGACCGATGCATTGCCGATCGACAGGCGCTTGTTGGCCGCCAATCAATTTTTTCGCATGCACCGTTCCGTTCCCGGCATCGCGTTCGTCTTGACGGTTGTGACGATCGCGGAAGCCACAATGGCCTCCGCCAGGACAAACGGAGCCAAGCCATGTCGACCGCAGTGACCTTGATCAACGTCTTCACCGCCAAGCCCGGCAAGCAGCGGGACCTCGCCAAGGTGCTTGCCGAAGGGACGCGGAACTTCTTCAGCAAGCAGCCGGGCTCGCTGTCGTCATCCGTGGTCGTCGGCGGCGACGGCAGCAAGGTGGTCAACATCTCGCAATGGCGCTCGGCCGAGGACATCGCCGCCTTCCGCAGCGATCGCCGCTTCGCCGAGTACATGAAGACGATTATGGAGGTTGGAACCGGCGAGACCGTGATGGGCCACACCAGCTATTCCCATACCGGCGGAGTGGAAAACCAGGAGGCTTCGTGACCGGCTCGGACCATCCCGTTGCTACGACCGAAGCAAGGCTTCGCGCCTTCGAGCGCGAAGCCGCAGGCCTGAGGGCCAAGCTGCACCGCTATTGCTCACGCATGGTGGGATCGGTCATCGATGGCGAAGACATCGTCCAGGAAGCCCTGGCCAAAGGCTTCGTGGCGATCAGGAATGGCGACATGCCCGACAAGACCGAGTCCTGGCTGTTTCGCATCGCGCATAATTCAGCGCTGGATTTCCTGCGCAAGCGAAGCCGCTCCAAGGCGCATGAGAGTGACATCGAGCTCGATACGCTCGCCGACGAAGACTCGCCCATCGATGCGCGTATCGCCGCCGAGGCGAGCCTTGCCGAGCTGATGCAGTTGCCGCCGGCACAGCGATGCACCGTCGTTTTGAAAGACGTGCTCGGCCACAGCCTGGAAGAGATCGGCGAGATCCTCGAAACCACCGAAACGGCGATCAAGGGCGCGCTGCAGCGTGGCCGCGAAAACCTGCGCAAGCTGGCGGCAGCACCTCGGTCAGCAGCGCCGCGCCCGGCCCTCAACCGAGAGGACATGCGGCGCCTCGGCGACTATGTCGCCGCCTTCAACGCCCGGGATTTCGATGCCTTGCGCGGCCTGCTTGCCGACGACGTGAAGCTGGAGCTGGTCAATCGGCTTCGCGCCGAAGGCAAGGAGTATGTCGGCAATTATTTTGGCCGCTATGCAGACGAGACGCATTGGCATTTCACCACCGGCACCATCGAAGGCCGGCCGGCCATCCTGGTCACGAGCCCGGACCGTCCGGACAGGCCGCCGCGCTACTTCATCCTCCTCGATTGGGAGAATGGCCGGATCGCCGGCATCCGCGATTTCCTCTTCGCGGACTATGTCATGGACGGTGTGGATTATGCCCCGCAGCCGCCATCGGCCATCGATCCTCAATAAGACCGGCCGCAACAGCCGGTCTCACCTCGACCGGCAATTTCAGCCGATGCGAGCGTCCGTGAAGGAGCGCGGCGCAAACGGTCCTGGCTGCGGGATATCGGCTTCGCGCCGCGCCAGCGAATTAGAGATCAGAGTGATCGTCTCGCGGCCGATCCGCGCGATCTCGCTGGGCCGGTCGATGCCGCTGATCATGAATTCCTCGATGCCCAAGGTGGCGTAGGGCAACAGCGAGAGCGCAAGCCGCGCCGGTGGTCCAGCAAGCTCGACCGCCCGATGGTCGGAGGCGCCTACCCAGCCTTCCGGATGGATGCGGACCGGAAGCGCGAAACGCAGCTTAGCGGCACGGCCGTGCTCGGCGGCGGCGCCGCGCACGCGCTCGATAAGCTGCCGGACCTCGTCGGGCGAACCAGTCGCGAGCTCGAAAACATCGGCGTGCCGGCCGGCGACTTTCAGCGCCGTGCCCGATTGTCCGCCGAGGCGGATGGCGAGGTCGGCGCCATGCGGGCCCTTGCGCGGCACGAAACCGCCTCTCACGCTGTAGAAGGCGCCTTCGTGATCGAAAGGCTTGTCGTTCGACCACAGCCGTTTCAACAGCACCAGATATTCGTCGATACGCTGCCAGACCACGCTGTGGCCGGCCGGCCGCGCCTCGGCGTCGCTGTCATCGAGCGGCTCGCTCAGCATCCTGAGCGACAGGCGGCCTCCGCTTTTGGCGTCGAGCGCCGCAAGCTGCCTGGCCGCCACCGTCGGCTCGACCACGCCGGCCCAGTGCGTCAGCACTACTTCCAGCGACGCCGTGCGGTCGAGCGTTTGGGCGGCGATGTCCATATTGGTGAGCAGGCCGGCCGGATCGTCGACCACCAGCTTGCGGAAACCGGCATCCTCGATCAGCGACAGCTTGGTCGCGGTCTCGGCGAAATCGTAGAAGAAGCTGCCATTGGCAGGCTTACCGGGAACATGCGTGAACTCGATCGGCATCGCCATCTCCTCCATCACGTTGGGTCGCCCCGTTCTGAAAACCCGCGAACAAATCCAATGCGTAGGCGCACGACAGCGCCCGGCGCTTGGCCAGTCATCTGCTCGATTATTCAACTCAGATTTTGCACAGCGGGGCCTCGGCCCCGATGCAATCAGGACCCGTCAATCAGGGTATGAGACCCAGCACCACCGCGCCGGTGAACACGAATGCCAGCGCGAAGACGACATAGGCGAAAGTGCCGCCATAGGCGGGCCTCCAGCTCTCACCGGCGGTCAGCCTTTGGCCCCTGCGCTGGGCGTTCTGGATGTAGGACATGGTCGAGCCTCCGTCTCGGCCATTAATCTATAAAGTTAGTAGACTTTGTCGATTGCTATTTTTTAGGCGTTTTTGAAACGACATTCTCAGATTCTAGAAATTGGTGGTTTTTCTTACCCTCCTTCAAGGGAGGATCCCGACCGCCGGAGTGTGGGGCACTGACCTTGGATTGACCTGGAATCGGCCAATCGGAGCGGCCTGCCGAAGCCAAAAAGCCCTTGCCCGATAGAGCTTGGCCATCCTAGGCGGCCGGTTTAGCATCCCGGCTGGGCAAAAAGACCCTTCAGAGAACAGAACGGAGAAAAGACATGGGTGGAAGGCTGGCGGACAAGGTCGCCATCATTTCGGGCGGTGCGACGGGCATGGGCGGAGCGGCGTCCGAGCTGTTTGCCGCCGAAGGCGCCAAGGTGGCGATCATCGACCGCAACGGCGAGGCGGCCGGCAAGACCGCCGCTGCAATCCGCGCGCGGGGTCATATCGCCGAGCATTTCGTCGCCGACGTTTCGGACGAAGCGCAGGTCGAAGCGGCGGCAAAGGCGGCGGCCGAAAAATTCGGGCCGGTGACCGTGCTGTTCAACCATGCCGGCACCATCGTCATCAAACCGTTCCTGGAGACGACCTTACAGGAATGGGACTGGCTGCACGCCGTCAACGTGCGCTCGATGTTCCTGATGACGCGCGCGGTGCTGCCCGGCATGATCGCCGCCGGCGGCGGCTCGATCGTCTGCACCTCGTCGATCTCGGCGGTGGCGGCAACGCCGAACGAAGTGCTCTACGACACCACCAAAGGCGCCTGCCATATGTTCGCCCGCGCCATCGCGGTGGAGTTCCGCGACCGCAACATCCGCTGCAACGCCGTCTGCCCCGGCTTCATCCGCACTCCGCACGGCCTGCGCGAGGTCGCCGATCTCGGCAAGCTCGGCGTCGACGTCTCGGACGCGGCGATGGCCGCGCAGCAGGGCCGCATCGGCGAGCCGGAGGAGGTGGCGAAGGCGGCGCTGTTCCTCGCCAGCGACGAATCGAGCTTCGTCAACGGCGCGCATTTGTTCGTCGATAATGCGTTTACGGCGATTTGAGGCTTTTCAGAATCTAGGTTCCTCGCCCCCGCGAAGCGGGGGAGAGGTGGCCGCGAAGCGGACGGAGAGGGGGCTGCGATGCTGGCGAGTTTTCGCGGAACCACGCCGAGGCTGAGCCATTCCCCTCTCCGTCTCGGCTTCCGCCGAGCCACCTCTCCCCCACCTTCGTGGGGGCGAGGAACCCAAGCTTTGCTACCGCTCTTCCCTTCGAAACGGCTTCAACAGCGCCGATGGCGCCACCGCGTTGCGCGACATGAAGGCCATGGCGACGATGGTGAAGATGAAGGGCAGCATCAGGAAGGCTTCGTAAGGAATGTGCCCGAGCCCGCTTGCCTGCATGCGCAATTGCAGCGCATCGACGAAGGCGAAGAGCAGTGCCGCCCCCGCCGAGCGCCATGGATCCCAGCGGCCGAACACGACCAGCGCGATCGCCACCCAGCCGCGGCCTGAGACGACGCCGAAGGTGAAGGCGTTGAACTGCGCCATGGTGAGGAACGCGCCGGCGAGCCCCATCAGGGCGCCGCCGAGGATCACCGCCTGGAAGCGCGTGGCGATCACGCTGACACCGGCCGAGTCGGCGGCACGCGGATTCTCGCCGACCATGCGCACCGACAGGCCCCAAGGCGTACGATAGAGCACGAAGGCGGCGAGCGGTATGGCGATGATCGCGAGATACACCAGCGTGAACTGGTTGAACACGGCCGGGCCGAGGATGGGAATGTCCGAAAGCAGCGGGATCGGCACCGGCTTGAAACCATCGATGCTCGGCGGCACGGACTGCTGGCCGAAGATCAGCCGGTAGAGGAAATAGGCAAGGCCGGATGAGAATAGCGTCACGCCGATGCCGCAGACATGCTGGCTGAGACCCAGCGCTACGGTGAACAGCGCGTGCAGCGCGCCCATCAGCGCGCCGGTAAGCACGGCCACCAGCACGCCCAGCCACAGGCTGCCGCTGAGGCTGGCGCCGGTGAAGCCGGCCATCGCCGAGAGCAGCATGATGCCTTCGATGCCGAGATTGAGCACGCCGGCGCGCTCGGAGAACATTTCGCCGAGCGTCGCGAAGGCCAGCGGCGTGGCGATGCGGATGATGGCGGCAAGGAAGCCGACCTGAAAAATCTGCTCGAACACCGCGCTCATGATGGAGCTCCCACGCGGCGGATGCGGTAGGCGGTGAAGAGCAGCGCCACCAGCATGGCAAGCAGCGCCGTGCCCTGGATGACGTCGCTGAGGAAAGCCGGCACGCCGGTCGCGCGCGACATCGCCTCGGCGCCGGTCATGACCGCGGCAAGGAAGAGCGCCGCCGGCACCACGCCGAGCGGATTGAGCCGCGCGAGCATCGCGACGACGATGCCGGAATAGCCGTAGCCCGGCGAAATGTCGCTCATCACCTGGAAGTGCACGCCGCCCACCTCGCCGACGCCGGCGAGCCCGGCCAGCGCGCCGGAAAGCAGCGCGGTGGAAAGCAGCACGCGCTGCACGTTGATGCCGCCATAGCGCGCCGCTTCCTGGTTCTCGCCGGTGACGCGGATGCGGAAACCGAGCGTGGTGCGCGCAATCAGGAACCAGCAGAGCGGTGCCGCGATCAGCGCCGCGACGACGCCGAGATGCAGCCGCGTGCCTTCGATTAGCACCGGGAAATTGGCCGAGTCCTTGATCGGCGGCGAGATCGGATAGCCGCTGAACGTATCCTTCCACGGCCCCTCGATCAGCGCCATCAGCGCGTAATAGATGACCGAGTTGAGCAGCAGCGAGCTGACCACATCGTCGACCTTGAATTTGACCCTGAGCGTCGCCGGCACCAGCGCGACGAGAGCGCCCGCAGCCGCGCCTACAAGCGCCATCAACAGCATGGCGAGATAGCCCGGCATCGGGATCGCGCCGACGAAGCAGCTCGCCACCGCGCCGGCCAGCAGCTGGCCCTCGGCGCCGATGTTCCAGAATTTTGCGCGGAAGGCGATCGCCACCGCGAGGCCGGTGAAGATCATCGGCGCGGCGCGCACCAGCGTCTCGGTGATGGCGTAACTGTCGCCGAGCGACGCCGACAGCATCACGCCATAGGCCTCGATCACGCCGGCGCCGGCCACCGCGATCAGGCCGCTGCACAAAACCAACGTAACCGCGATCGCCAGCAGCGGTAGCGCGAGATTGAACCAGGCAGGCGTCGAAGTGCGGGCTTCGAGACGAAACATCAGGCGTGCTCCGTCCCTGGGACAGCCGTCAAGCCGGAACACCCATTATCGAAGGACAATTGCCTTATGTTCGATCGATACCACATCGGGCGTCAGCGCCGCCCCTTGTATCTGCACGGACAGAGATTTGTGCGATGGAAGCGACTGAGCCTCGAACCGGAC
>NZ_JAVIJB010000022.1:0-114736 GCF_033977165.1 Mesorhizobium captivum | reverse complement strand
CTGTGGCCCGCGGGTTCCTTCCTCGGGGACTTTCGTACGCCTGCCGGCGCCCGAAACTCTTCACGAAACCCGAACGGCCGCTATCCGCTAAACGCGCTCTGATAGCTGACCGACGGCTTCCGTGAAAGCCGGCAGACGTTCAATTTCACGTTAGCCGTATATCCATGGGCCGCGGCCCGACCGAAATCTGTCAGCTCGCGACGGCACTGCGCAGCAGCATGAGTTCGCCGATGTTTTCGATGATGACATAGCCGACCAAACGGCCACCGGCATCGACCACGCCGACGGCAGGTGCAGCTCCCTTCTTCAGGGGTTCGAGCGCCTTGATGAGCTTCTCATCGTCGCGCACCACCGGGATATTTGCAGCCATTGCCTCGATCACAGGAGTCTGACCGCCGCGCTGCTGCAGGCCGGCGACAAGCCCCTCACGCGTCAGCACGCCGCGCAGCTTGCCGCCACCGTCGACGATCGGGAACTCGTGTTGCGTCGTGCGCAACAGGGCCTGTGCCGCCTCGTCGAGGGTCGCGGTCGCCGGCAGGCTTTCGAACCGGGTGATCATGACGTCGCGGACGTTAACCGCACGCGCCGCTGCCTCAAGCCCCATCGCCTGCGTTTCGGCAGTGGCGGCGAGGTAGACGAAGATCGCAACGAATATGAGCAGCACGTTGCCGGCGACGAGACCGATGAAGCCGAAGGCGAAGGCGGCGAACTGACCAACGGTCCCTGCAATCTGCGTCGCGCGCACGCGGTTGTAGCGCATGGTGAGCAAGGCGCGCAGCACGCGCCCGCCGTCCATGGGAAAGGCCGGAATGAGGTTGAACAGAACCAGCCAAATGTTGACGGCGGCGAGGCGAGCCACGAACGCGACATGCGGATTATCCATCGACGTCAGCGCGTTGATACCGACGGTGGCCCCGAGCGCGACGACGAGGAAAGAGGCAATGACGACATTGACCAGCGGCCCGGCGAGCGCCACGACGATCTCTTCCGACGGCTTCTCGGGCAGGCGCTCCAGCTCCGCGACGCCGCCGATCGGCAAGAGCGTGATCTTTGGAGTTCGGATGCCGTAGCGACTAGCGGCGGCGGCATGGCCGAGTTCATGCAATACCACGCAGGCGAACACGGCGGCGATGAAGCCGACGCCCTCGATCGCAGCCGACGTTCCACCCTCCTGGAAATAGGCGATACCGATCCAGGCGAGCAGCAGCAGGAAGGTCAGGTGGATGCGGATCTCGGTATCGCCGACACGGAGGATCGGGTAGGACCACTGCATGATGTGACTCCGTCGGGTCGGGAAGCAGGCCGCGCCCGCCGAGCATGCCCCCGTTTGCAGTCGCGTCAAGTGCCTCGTAATTCGTTCGAGCGCTTGGCTTCGGGCTGTCAATGCAAGGGATTTCGTCGGATTTTCGGATATTCCTCGTGGCCTGTTGAACCGCTTCTGAGCCCAAACTGCCAGTCAGCAATGCGCCTCATATCTGCCGATGACATCACCGCTGTCGTTCGCCAGTAGCTGACGCCACCTTGGGACATCCGGGACTTCCCGCGCGGCTCCACGTCTCGGGCAATCCGCCCCCTCTGCAGTTCGACAAGAGGTTCGAGCTCATGAACGGACGAGTTTCAAATGATCTTGGTGAGCGCCTGATACTCTGCAGTTTCATGCCCCAGGATCGGTGCGATCTGCGCTCAGATGTCGGGTTATTGCGCGCCCGGGCGGCGAGCGACACTATTGTTCGAAAGGCTCCCCCAGCGAAGCCACGCCGTTGAGCTTGAGCAGACGCCGGTTCGAAGAAATGATGCCCAGCACGACGATTGTCACGAGATAAGGTAGGCTCGATAGAAGTTGCGAGGAAACGTCGAGCCCAGTTGTCTGGGCCGCGAGGCTTGCGAGGGACACGGCGCCGAAGAGGCAAGCACCGAGGAAGATACGGCTGGTAAGCCAAGTGCCGAAGACCACGAGCGCGATCGCGATCCAGCCGCGCCCGGCGATCATGCCATCGGCCCAGAGCGGAGTGTAGACCACGGCCGCGTAGGCACCGGCGAAACCCGCCAACGCGCCGCCGAAAGCGACCGCGGCGAAACGCACGGCGATTACCGGATAGCCGAGCGCACGGGCCGCCTTGGGATTCTCGCCGACGGCGCGCACGACAAGGCCGGTCTTGGTGTAGGCGAATATCGCCCAGATGGCGACGGTCGCAGCAAGCGAGAGCCACACGACGACGTCCTCGACGAACAGGCCGCCGATGACCGGGATATCTGAAAGCCAGGGCAATGAAAGCTTCGGTAGGCCTTTGACCGTGAGGCTCTCATAGTTCTTGCCGAACAGTGCCGAGAGGCCCTGGCCGAGTATGCCGATGGCGAGACCCACCGCGACCTGGTTGGCGCGGAACCCCAGCGCGATGACGGCAAAGACAAGGGAAAGAGCCGTGCTGGCGAGGCCCGCGGCGACGAAACCCAGGAGGTGACCGCCGCCGTGATAGACGATGATGAAGGCGATGACCGCCCCCAGGGCCATCAGTCCCTCCACGCCGAGATTGAGGACGCCGGCCCGCTCGGCCACCATTTCGCCCAGCGCCGCCAAAAGGAACGGCGTGGCCGCCGCCAGCATTCCGGCGACGATGAACTCGAGGGCATTCATGGAGCGCTTCCGTGAGCGGCATGGCGCCATTCGAGCCGGTAGCGGACGAAGGCGATGGCGACGAGATAGGCGAGCAGCAGGCTGCCCTGGAAAACCCGGACCGCGGCGACTGGCAGGTTTGCCGAGACCATGGCGTTGTCGCCACCGATATAGAGTGCCGCCATGAGCAGCGCGGAAAAAACGATGCCTATCGGGTGAAGGCCACCGAGATAGGCCACGATGATTGCCGCGTAGCCGTAGCCGGTCGAGATGGAGCGCTGCAGCTGGCCGAGCGGCCCGGCCACCTCGGCCGCCCCGGCGAGGCCTGCCGCGAAGCCGCCGATGAGGAGGGAAAGCCAGATCGCGCGTCCTTCGTTGAAGCCGGCGTAGCCGGCCGCGCGCGGCGCGAGGCCGCCGACCTGCAGCTTGTAGCCGGCGAAACTCCTCTGCATGAAGACCCAGGCCGAGAGGGAGAACGCGAAGGCGATAAGCAGCGAGACGTTGACGCGGGTGCCGGGGATCAGGATCGGCACCATCGCGTCGTACTGGAACATCACCGACTGCGGGAAGTTGAAGCCGGCCGGGTCCTTCCAGGGACCGAGAAGCAGATAGTTGAGTACCTGCGCGGCAACGAGCGCCAGCATGAGCGAAACGAGAATCTCGTTTGCGTTGAGCCGCACGCGCCAGAACGCGGTGAGCGAGGCCCAAAGCGCGCCGCCCAGTGCGCCGAGGACGAGCATGGCGGGCCAGATCCACTGGCCCGTCGCCTGCGGGACACAAATGGGAATGGCCGATGCGAAGATCGCGCCGAGGATGAACTGGCCCTCGGCGCCGATGTTGAAGACCTTTGCGCGAAAGCCGATCGCAAGCCCCTGCGCGATCAGCAGCAGCGGCCCCATCTTCAGCAGGACCTCCGAGAAGGATGCCCAGGACAGGAAGGGTTCCAGAAGCATCGCGTGGAAAACGGCGACCGGATCGCGGCCCATCAGGAGATAGAGCCCGAGATTGAGCAGCGTAGCCAGACCGAGCGCGGCGGGCGGGGCGACCAGCTTGATTGCAAGCGAGGCGTGTTCCCGGCGAACCAGAACGGGAAGGAACGGCCGGGACAGAGCGCTCATGCGGGGACCTTTTCGGCCGTCGAATGCGCGCCGATCATGTAGCGGCCGATCTCCTCGGGTCTGGTGTCGCGCGTGACTAGCGGCGGGCTCAGCCGGCCCTGATGAATCACCTGGATCGAATCGCAGAGCTCGAACAGTTCCTCCAGTTCCTCCGAGATGACCAGGATGGCCATGCCTTCGTTGCGCAGCGCGACAAGGCGCCGGCGGATGGCAGATGCGGCGCCGATGTCCACGCCCCAGGTGGGCTGGGCCACGAACAGCAATTTCGGGGACAGCATGATCTCGCGGCCTACGATGAACTTCTGCAGATTGCCTCCCGAAAGCGCCCCGGCCTCCGTTTCGGAACCCGGCGTGCGCACGTCGTATTGCCGGATGCAGTCGTCGGCGAAAGCCTTTGCGCGGGCCGTGTCGACGAGGCCGCGCTTCAAGAGGCCGGAGGGATGGGCGGTCAGAAGGCTGTTGAGGACGAGCGACATTTCCGGCACCGCGCCGCGGCCCAGCCGCTCCTCTGGAACGAAGGCAAAGCCCAGCCGGCGGCGGGCCGCCGCATCGAGCGCGCCGACGTCCCTTCCCATCATGAAGATACGCTCTGACTTGTCGCGCGGCAGCACCGTCTCGCCCGAGATCAGCGCCGCGAGTTCGCTCTGCCCGTTGCCCGATATGCCCGCGATACCGAGGATCTCGCCCGCCCGGACCGTCAGGCTGATGTCGGAAAGCGTCGCGGCGAAGGGATCGTCCGGCCGATGGTCGAGGCCGACGATTTCAAGGCGCTTTTCCCCGGCGGAATGCGCAAGCGCCGGCATGGGCTGCGGCATGTCGCGGCCGATCATCATGCGGGCGAGGTCGTGCGCGTCGTGGTCGCGGGGATCCACATGGCCCATGATGCGCCCGCCGCGCAGGATGGTCGCGCGGTCGCAGACCGCGCGGATCTCCTCCAGCTTGTGCGAGATGAACAGAATGGACACGCCGCCGTCGCGCAGCCGCCGCAACGTCTCGAAAAGCTTGTCCACCGATTGCGGCGGCAGGACGGAGGTCGGTTCGTCGAGGATCAGGAGCTGCGGTCGGGTCATCAGGCAGCGGATGATTTCCACCCGCTGCCGCTCTCCGACCGAGAGCGCGTGCACGTGGGCAAGTGGATCGACCTCCAGGCCGAAGTCGCGGCCGAGCTTACGGATGCCTTGCGCAAGATCCGATTTTTTCCCGGGCACGACCAGCCGGATGTTCTCCACCACCGTCAGCGTCTCGAACAACGAGAAATGCTGGAAGACCATGCCGATCCCCTTGCGTCTCGCATCCGCCGGGGACGCGAGCGCGAGGGGCTCTCCTTTCCAGCTCGCCGTTCCGGCGTCTGGCTGCTCGACGCCGTAGATCAGCTTCATCAGCGTCGATTTGCCCGCCCCGTTCTCTCCAAGGATCGCGTGGATCGAGCGCGGAGCCACGTCCAGATCGATGTCCCGATTGGCATGGATCTGGCCGTAGCTCTTGGAGATGCCGCGCAGCGACAGAAGCGGGGCGGTCATGGATTACTTGGGCAGCGGCGTGGTGACACCCTTGACGTGCCAGTCCATGGCGACGATCTCGGCCTCGGTCATTGTCTTGCCGGCGGGAACGGCTTCGCTGCCGTCGGCCTTGGCGATCGGACCGGCAAAGGGCGAGAAGCTGCCCTCGGCGATCTTGGCTTCAACCTCCTTGATCTTGGTCATGATGTCGGCCGGGATGCCCGGGTTCCAGTCGACGACTTCGACGACCTTGTCGCCGACACCCAAGAAGGCGTTGGCGCCCTTGAAGGTACCGGCAAGGTGGGTGTCGACCGAGGCTTTGAAGAAGGGCGACCAATCAGTCGCCACGCAGCCGAGATAGGTCTTGGGCGCGTATTTCTTCATCGACGAGTTGAGGTTGAAGGCGGGGATGCCGGCCTCCTCGCAGGCCGCAACGACGGAAGGCGTGTCCTGCGCGTTGGAGAAGATGACGTCGCATTTCTGCGCCAGCAGCGCCTTGGCGGCTTCCTGCTCCTTGGCCGGATCGAACCAGGAGTTCACCCATACGACCGAAACCTCGACATCGGGCTTCACCGCCTGCGCCCCCAGCGTGAAAGCGTTGATGGAGGTGATCAGCTCGGGAATGGCGAAGGCGGAGACCGAGCCGAGCTTGCCGGTCTTCGAAAGCGCGGCCGCCGCCATGCCCATCAGGTAGGTGCCCTGGGAGTATTGGGCAGCAAAGGGCGAAAAGTTCGGCGCCACCTGGAAACCGGAAGCGTGCAGCACGGTGACGTCGGGATTGCGGCGCGCGATCTGCAGGGCGCCGTTCTGGTAGCCGAAGGAACCGGCGATCAGGAACTTGTTCCCGTCGGCGACCGCCTTGTTCATGATGCGGTCGGCGTCGGGGCCTTCCTGAATGTTCTCGATGATGGTGACCTTCACCTTGTCGCCATAGGCGGCCTTGACCGGCTCGAGCCCGTCGGCCAGCGCACGGCCCCAGCCGACGTCGCCGACCGGCGAGGGGACCACAAGCACGATGCCCAGCGGTTCGTCGGCGGCAAGCGCGCGGCTACCCACCGCGGCGACGAGCCCGGTAGCGGCAGCGCCCTTCATCAATGTTCTGCGGGTAAGATTTGTCAGCATGTCGATTCCCCTTGCTTTTGGTTTTGGCTTCTAGAATTCCACGGTCGCGAGCGCCGCCTCGGCTTGCGCGAACAGCCTGGCCTCGTCGAGCCCCGGGAATTCTCCCTTGGCCCAGACGATGCGGCCGTTGATCATCGTCATGTCGGTCGGCGTGCCGATGCCCACCTTGGCCAGCAGGCTCAGCGGATCGTGCCGCGTGCCGACATAGTCCATGCGCCGCGTGTCGATGGCGAACAGGTCGGCGGCCATGCCGGGCGACAGCCTGCCGATGTCGCCGCGCCCGAGCAGCACCGCGCCCCCGGTTGTCGCGTAGCCGAGGAAATCGGCCGGCGGCGGAACCGGATGGTCACGTGTCGACGCCGACAGGCATTGCAGCATGTAAGCGGAATGGATGCAGTGCATCAGGTTGGAATTGTCGTTCGAGGCGGCGCCGTCGCAACCCAAGCCCACAATGAGCCCGAGGGCCGACATCGCCGGTATGTCGGCGATTTCGGCGCCGACGAGATAGACCGGCTCCGGGCAGTGCGCGATGCCGGTGCCGCTGGCGACCATCTTGCGCAGCTCGTCGTGGGTCAGCTCCCAGCAATGGGCATAGAAGGCATCCGACCCGCAGAAGCCTATCTCCGCGCAATAGTCCACCGTGCGCAGGCCATGGCGGGTCTGCATGACCGGGCTTTCGCCCTCGCCGACATGGGTATGCATGCGCACCTTGCGGTCGCGCGCCAGCGCCACCGATTCCACGAATGTCTCGCGATAGCAGTTGACCGGCTGGCAGGGCGCGACGACGACCTGGCGCATGCTGAAGCGACCGGCATCATGGTAGGCGTCGATCAGCCGGGCGCAGTCGGCGATGAACTCGCCCGTCGTTTCCAGCATGGCGTCGGGGATGGTCGAGCCTTCCGATTTCGGCAGCGTGTTGCCGCCACGTCCGGCATGGAAGCGCATGCCGAGCAGTTCGGCCGCCTCGAACTGCCGGTCGATCAGTCTTTTGCCGGCATGCCGCGGAAAGCAGTACTGATGGTCGAACGCCGTCGTGCAGCCGTGCTTTATCAACTCCGCCATGGCCGTGACCGATGCGTGGTAGAAGCACTCCTCGGTCAGCCGCGAGAAGATGGGATAGATGCGGTCGAGCCATTCGATGACCGACAGCTTCGTCCAGTCCAGATCGGCGCGGTTGCGCACGAAGCACTGAAAGAAGTGGTGATGGGTGTTGACGAGGCCGGGATAGACGAACCAGCCGGCGGCATCCTGCGCGACGGTCCCGACAGGCAGATCCTCCTTGTCGAGGCCTTCGCCGATGGCCCGTATCGCCGGGCCGTCGGTCAACATATCGACATTGCGACGGACGCGCGGACCGTTGCCATCGTCCACGATGACCGCAGCGCAGTTCTTCAACAGATAGCCCGCCACGTCAGGCCTCGCCTGGGACGGGCTCGGGTCTGAGCTCGTGCAGCCGGTGGATGCCGGGCATCTCGATGAAGCCGTCGAGACCGCGGATCGCGCGCGACCACAGCCGGATCACGGGATAGGGATCGAGCGAGACGCCGCCGTGCGGCGCCAGCGCCACATAGGGAAAGCAGGCGATGTCGGCGACACTCGGCCGGTCCGACGCGAGGAAGCGCTGGCCGCGGATATGCTGTTCGACGAGGCCGGCTTCCAGCTCCCGCAGGGCCGTTGTCCCCTGTCCCTGAAGGACATCGATATTGCCCGGACGCAGCAGCATCTCATGCAGGCGCGCCGCCCCCAGGCTGGCGGTCAGCCGATGCGAGAAGGAAAGCCATTGCTGGACGCGCGCCGCCTCTCCGGCCGTATCGTTGCCCAGCCATTGCGGTGCCGCCTTCGCGGCGAGGTAGACCAGCATGGCCGAGGATTCGGTCAGGACGAGGTCGCCATCCTCCAGGATCGGGATCGAACCCGCCGGGTTAAGCGCCATAAGTTCGGGACCGCGATGCTCGGCACCGGGATGGAAGTCGACCGGCCGGATGTCGAGCTTCACCCCGGCCAGCGCAGCCATCAGGCGCGCCTTGTAGCAGCTCGGCGACAGCACGTAGTCGTAGAGCTTCATTGCGCCACCAGTTGCGCGCCGTAGGTGTAGCCATGGCGTTTCAGCCAGCGCCGGTAGGCAACCGACGTCAGGTCGGCTCGCGTGGGAATCTCCATGCCGGGATCGAGCGGCAGCAGCCCCGGAATCTGGTTTTCAAGGATCGACCGGTCCTGGACGAAGATCGTCTGCTGGAAATGGATCAGGTCTGTCATGGGCGTCTCGTCGTCGAACAGCGCCATCCATGGCCACACGTCGCACAGGTCTTCGGCAAGAGGCTGCACGAAAAGCGTGATGACGTCCCATTCGCCCGGGCGCGGCGGACAGGTCTTGTAGAGGATCGAGCAGGTCGGCGCAGGCACGCGATACATGTATTCCGTGGTTATGCCGCCTTCCGCGGACTTGGCGGCCTGCGGCTGGTAGAACCTCACCTGGGTCGCCCAAACCTCGTCCTCGTCCTCGCGGATCTCGACCTTGTAGTTCTGGACCTCCGTATGCGGTTCGGCCCCCAATATGTCGGTATGGACGAACGGAAAATGCGCAATGTCCAGGAAGTTCTCCACCGCGCGCAACGGCGAGCAGCGCACGCGCACCACCCCGACATCGACAAGCCGGCGGCCGGGCTGATCGGCTTCGGGGATCGCAAACAGCGCCTTCTGCGGATCACCGGGCGACGCCCAGACATGGCCATAGCGCACGCAGACCGGCAGGGCGCGTCCGTTGCCGCCCGTGACCTTGGCGTTTCCGTCGTCGCCGAGCCGCACCTCGATCGGTTCGCCCATGAGGGCCGTCTTGCGCCCCTGCGCATCGAGCTGGCTGGCGAGGCCGACCGGATACCATTCGTCGATCATCGCATTGCGGGTCATTGGACGGCCCTGCTGCGCCGAATGCCCTCGGCCGCCCGCCGCAGCGTTTCGGCGGCCCGCGACGCGGCGATCCGCTCGGTCGGATTGGCATCCTCGCCCACCAGAACATGCATGAGCGTCCGCGCTTCCCCTTCGGAGGCAAGCAGCAGCCGCAGCGTCCGGCCATTGTGGGTATGGTCGAGCAGGCCGTCGTTGGCCTTCGCGCCCGCGGCCGCCTCCAGCGCCGCGACGTCCGCCTCCACCATCATGGAGCGCAGCGGGGCAAGGCCGTCGAGCCGCGGCGGCGGGGCAGCGGCTTCGCCGACGGAAATCCATATGATTCCGCCGCTGTCCTCGACGGCCTGGGTCGCGACGCGAATTGTCTCCGGCGGCGCCAGCCCCGGATGGGCCGGAATGCGCAGGCAGTTTCCCGCCTGGGCATAGCTC
Source organism: Mesorhizobium captivum (assembly GCF_033977165.1). Lineage (NCBI taxonomy): Bacteria > Pseudomonadati > Pseudomonadota > Alphaproteobacteria > Hyphomicrobiales > Phyllobacteriaceae > Mesorhizobium > Mesorhizobium captivum. The sequence goes on along the minus strand of NZ_JAVIJB010000022.1, from coordinate 105,050 downwards.
CAGCCGTGATAGATGCAGGAGAGGGCCTCACCGCGCACGAAGCCATGGGAAAGCCGCATGCCGCGATGAGGGCATCTATCGGCGAAGGCCACCGCACGGCCGGAGCGGCTTCGCCAAAGGGCAATCGGTCCGACTGGGGATTGCGCCGGCATCACGGTTCCCGCCGGCAAGTCCGCGGAGAGGGCAACAGGCATCCATGCGCCGGTCGGATAAGGCGGCATACATCAACTTTCAAACAACACCAGCATCTTCCCGAGCGCAGCTTCGCGGTCAAGGATATGCTAATAGGCCGGTTACGTTTGCACAACATTTCCTCACTGGCAATAATGCCCAAAAAAGGTGCACGGCACCTTGGCAGGCAGAGGGCGCAGGCCGGAAACTAGCCCGATTCGCTCTCGATCGGCGCCCGGCGGATGGCCTCGACCCAGACATCGATTGGTCCAAGAGAGCACCCCATCTCCATCATGTCGATGAGCTCGGCCGGACCGGCAATGTCGAGTTCGATGCGGTCGGGACCGGCAACGCATATTGCCTGCGCGAGCCCGAGCTTGGCGGCATGACGCTCGATCCACGGAAGGAAGGACGCCGCCTCGACATCGCCGAGGATCGTCATGCGCTCCCGCCAGGAATATCGATTTTGCTCGCTCATAGAAAACCTCGGCAATGAAACAGATATCTATCTATCTATCTGCATTGTGCTCAACCGCTGAAGCACCTGACCAAGCGCCATGCGGCGAAGACAGAGCGGCGGCGACGATTTCCTCCGCCAGAAGCGCGATGCCTAACGTCGGTGTTGAGGCGGCGTTCTCATCGCATCGGATGCAAGGAGACGCGAAGGACGAGCAGGCGGTCACATTACTCAGGCGTCAGTTCAACTCGATACGTTCTCCCGTTGCCGCCGAGCGTTTTACCGCATCGACTACCCTCAAGGTTTTGAGCCCCTCACGCCCGCTGACAAGCGGCGGTTCGTCTCCGCGGATCACCTTGCAGAATTGCCTGATCTGCAGAACGAGCGGGTCCTCGTCGTCAACCTCGATACGCGTTTGGTCAAAGGGTTCCCACCAACTCCGTTTACCAGGATTGCGCCAGACCTCGAGCGACGGAACAGCCAGCGACCCGTGCGTTCCTCCGATCAAGTAACAGGATTGCTCGGTTTTGGGGTAAGCCGGATTCTCTCCGGTTGTCATCTCCCAGCTCCACGGTGCGACCACCGCGTCCGAGACTGTCGCAGTTCCCAACACTCCGTTCTTGAACTCAATCAGGATCACAGCTGTTTCCTCAACTGCGTTGCCGCGCACCGCGTTGGACTCGCGTGCCTGAACCGCAGCCACATCGCCGAAAAGGTAGCGCAGATTATCGACATCGTGGATGAGATTGAGGAAAACCGGCCCCGCACCGCGCTCACGACGCCACGAGATGTCGAAGTAGTCGTCGGGTTTGAATAGCCAGAACATCGCATTGACAACAAGAACGCGGCCGAGCTTTCCGCTTTCGATGATTTCCGTTGCCTTCTGCATCACCGGATTGTGTCGGCGGTGATGACCGGTCAAAAGAGGAACACCTTTTGCCTCAGCCGCTGCGATCAGCTTTTCGCCGGATATAATGTCGTCGGCGATAGGCTTCTCGATGAGTGCAGGAATGCCGGCTTCAACGGCTTCCAACCCGTTCTGAACGTGAGCCGGGTTGGGCGTAGCCACGATGATCCCATCAGGTCGGTCTGCGGCAATCATTTCCGCGAAGCTTGGAAACCACTTCACGCCGGCTTCCTTGGCAATGGTCTCGCCAGCCGGCGTGGGATCGACCACGGCGCTGAGTTGCGCCGAGGGCTCGGCCAGGACGTGCTGAATATGGCGCTTACCGATGAGGCCGGCCCCAACAACGGCCAGCTTAACCCGTTGGGTCATGGTCACCTCAGCCCTTGCCCGCCGCCTTGCTCATAGTCGCCGCGCGTCGGATGGCAAGCTGGTATCCTTCCGTTCCAAGGCCGCAGATCACACCATCCGCGCGGTGCGAAACGAACGAATGGTGTCGGAAGCTTTCGCGCTTGTGCACATTGGATATGTGAATCTCGATCACAGGCCCCTCAAATGTGTTCAGAGCGTCGAGGATGGCGAGTGAGGTATGGGTGAAGGCTGCCGGATTGATGACGATGCCCGCACCGTCCTCGCGCGCCTCATGAATCCAATCGATGATCTCGTATTCCCGGTTGCTCTGATGAAAGCGGATTTCATGGCCAAGTTCGGCTGCTAGCTTGCGGCAGTCTGCCTCTACGTCTGCGAGCGTTTCATGCCCGTAGATATGCGGCTGGCGTTTGCCAAGCAGATTGAGGTTTGGTCCATTGAGAACGTAGATCAGGCTCATAGCATAGTGTCCTTCTTGAGCACTCTGTTCTGGTCAGACGAACGCGATTGCTTGAACAGCAAAATCAGGGTCCGACTCGTAGAGATCTGCGCGCAAGCCGAGCTTTCCAGCTTCGAGAGCAGGCGCGGCGATCGTCCGCGCGGCCTCGAGAACGGCAGTGAGAAGCTTCTGCTTGGTCTCTGCAGTACGACCCGGTGCCATCCGCACGATGATTTGGATGAAATGATGATCGACATGCTCATCGCCCACGCAGGAGTATGTCGCCTCCCGCGCAAGCGTGCGCACGGCGGAAGGTTTCACAAGGCCGCCATCGCGAACGCAGCGATGCACGGTCAGCGTCAGTCGGTCCATGGCTACATGCTCGCCTGCGCCCCGGCTATAATCGATGATGATATGCGGCATTTGGGATATCCCCATCAAGCCGACAGGCGGCATAGGTCCGTAAAGTGAAGGGACATGCGCTCTGCGTCCGGTGCTATCCCGGTGAACAATTCGAAAGCCGCTGCTGCCTGGTAGACGGTCATGCCGCCGCCCCGAAGGGTCCGGCAGCCTTTTCCTTCGGCGAGAGCAAGGAGCTCTGTGACGAGTGGCATATAGACAATGTCGGCCACCCAATGCCGTGGCAGAAGCCATTCCGCATCGATCGGCAAACCAGGATGGCTCTTCATACCCGTCGGCGTCGCGTGGATAAGGCCGTCCGCGGAGCGCAGGGCGCTGCCGACATTTGTCGTGGCACGCGCGCAATCCCACGAGAACCGATCGTTCAACTGCTGGGCCAAGGTTTCTGCCCGTTTTGATTCCTGGTCAAAGATCGATAATCTGTCAAATCCGAGCTTGATGGCGGCATGCGCCACGGCGACACCGGCGCCGCCGGCGCCAAGCAGGACGGCATGTGACTTCGCGACGTCCGGAAGGCCGCGCTGGAAATTCTCGTAGAAACCGTACCAATCCGTGTTGTGGCCGATCCTCTCGCCGTTGCGGAAGACCACGGTGTTGACCGCACCGAGCATCTTTGCATCCTCGGAAAGGCGATTGAGGTGGGCGGTCACTGTCTGCTTGCACGGATGTGTAATGTTGCTGCCGGCAAAACCGCGCTGCTCTTCCTCGTCTAGGAGGTCCGGCAGCGCGGAGGCGGGAAGGCCGCGCTCGGCGAAGTCGAGAAGCTCGTAACGGTAATCGAGGCCCTGGCGTCGCCCCTCCATTTCGTGGAGGGCCGGGGACTTTGACATTTGAATGTCGGCACCGATCAGTCCCACGAGGAATTTCTTGTCGTGCATTGGCATCGCTTTCGAAAGTCAGTGATGGGCCAGGATTTCACCGAGGAAGGTTTTCGTGCGCTGATGCTCGGGAGACTTGAAGAAGACCTCCGGTTCGGCCTCTTCGACGATTTCTCCGGAGTCCATGAAGATGACGCGGTCAGCGACCTGACGGGCAAACCCCATTTCGTGCGTGACACAGATCATCGTCATGCCGTCACGGGCGAGCCCGATCATGGTGTCGAGCACCTCTTTCACCATTTCGGGATCGAGGGCAGAGGTCGGTTCGTCGAAGAGCATGACCTTCGGCTCCATGCAGAGCGCGCGGGCGATGGCGACGCGTTGTTGTTGTCCGCCCGATAGCTGCGCGGGATATTTGTCCGCCTGGTCAAGGATTCGAACGCGCTCGAGATATTTTCGAGCCAGTCGCTGTGCGTCAGCGTGGCTTACGCCTCGAACACGCATTGGGGCGAGGGTACAGTTCTGAAGTACGGTTATGTGGGGGAAGAGATTGAAGCTCTGGAAGACCATTCCCACTTCGCGACGTACAGCGTCGATGGATTTGGTGCTTCCGTCCAGTACGTGACCCTCGACGACGATCTTGCCTTCCTCGATCGTCTCGAGGGCATTGATGCAGCGGATTAACGTTGATTTCCCGGAGCCTGACGGCCCGCAGAGGACGATTTTTTCACCTTTGCGGACCGACAAACTGATGGATTTCAAGGCATGGAAAGTGCCGTACCACTTCTGCACGTCCTCAAGGGAAATCAGCGTCGATTGATCTTTTGCGGAATTGAGCACGGAACCCTCCATTTGGGCTTTACTTCACGGTGAACGGGATGTTCGGAATGGATTCCGGGAACTGCGGCAGATCGATCGCCATCCACTTCTTCGTGATGGCGGCAAGCTCACCATTGGCCTTGATCTTGTCGATGAAGGCGTTGACGGCTTCGTTCCAGTCCTTCTCGCCGAGACGGGTACCGACGCCGTTGTAGGTCGTCAAAAAGTTAATCTTGCGCTCGTACGTGCCGGCACTCGCCGCATCCAGACGCTGACCATAGAACTGGTTGCCGCCAACCGCCTTTACCTGTCCGGAGACCAGAGCCTGGATGGTTGCGGCGTCGTCATCAAAGCGGCGAACCGTTGCGGTGGATCCGACGGCGTTCGTTACTGCCTTGTCCTGCGAACTGGATTTCGGAACGCCGATCTCCCATCCGGCAACGTCTTCAGGCTTCGTAACCGTGTCGGACTTGGCAGCATAAAGCGAAATCGTGTTGGCGGCGTAAGGCTTGCTGTATTGAATTGCTTTCGCGCGTTCTTCCGTCATCGCCATCGTTGCGAACAGGATGTCGACTTTGCCGGTGGTAAGCGCCGGAATTCGGTTGGCAACGGCGAGCGGCTGGAATTGAACCTTCACGCCTAATTCCTTGGCAAAAAGGTTGGCGACGTCAGCGTCGAAGCCGTCCTGCAGGCCGCTTGTGTTGACGAACCCCCATGGCGCATTGTCGCCCTGGATGCCGACCACGAGCGTGCCCTTTGCCTTGATTTCCTCTACAGTTGCCGCAGAGGCGGCGGCAGTGCCAACGGTTGCGAAGGCAATAGTTGCCAGTGCAAGTCCGAGAAAAATCCTACGACTGTTATGCATGCTTATTCTCCTCCTCAGAGAGTTTTGCTTCGAGCGAAGCGGTTAGCGGGCAGCTTTCGCCATCCGTTTTTCAAGGCGACTTCCCGCATGGGAGAGCGGCCAGCAAATGATGAAGTAGATTGCGCCGACAATCCCGAAGACGAGCAGCGGACGATAGGTCTGGTTTGAAATGATCTGACCGGCGCGAGTCAGTTCAATGAAGCCGACGATTGCTGCCAGCGACGTGCCCTTGGTGAGCTGGACAAGGAAGCCGATCGTGGCCGGCATCGAAATTTTCAGGGCCTGCGGCAGAATGACGTCTTTCATCCGCGAGACATAATGCAGGCCGAGGGCGTTGGCGGCTTCCGTCTGGCCCTTCGGCACAGCCTCGATGGAGCCGCGCCAGATCTCGCCCAGGAAGGCGCTGGCATGGAGCGTGAAGGCGACTGCGACCGCGATCCACGCGTTAACGTCGATGCCCAACAGCGCAACGCCGTAATAGACAACGAAGAGCTGCATCAGAAGGGGCGTGCCCTGGAAGACGCCGATATACCCTGCGGTGATCGTCCGGGCGACCTTGTTCTTCGAGGTGCGCAGGAGCGCGATCAGGATTCCGAATGTCCCCCCACCGATGAAGCCCACGATCGCAAGCAGCACGGTCCATTTCAAACCCTGCATCAAAAAGAAAAATTGATCTTCGCCGATGGGACCCATGGCTGCTTCCTATCGCGTCGGGTAGTTGAAGTAGTGGCGAGAAATGAGGGCAAAGAGGCCCATCATCAGGCTTGAGATGACCAGGTAGATAGCGGTCACCGTGAAATAGACTTCGAAGCTGCGGAAGGTGTCAGACTCAATGCGCTGAGCGGCCGAGGTCAGCTCGTAGGCGGCGATCGACGTGCAGACAGACGTTGTCAGTGTCAGCATGATGAACTGGCTTGTGAGCGAGGGATAAATCGCCCGCAGCGCCGGCTTGAGCACGATGAGCCGGAAGACGTCCGCCTTGTGAAGACCAAGTGCGAAACCTGCCTCGATCTGGCCGCGCGACACGCTCTCGATCCCGCCTCGGATGATCTCGATTGCGTAGGCCCCACCATTGATGCCGAGGGCAATGATGGCCGTGACGGTCGGATTGAGGCGGATGCCCATGAGAGGAAGGGCAAAATATATGAAGAAGATCTGCACCAGGAATGGCGTATTACGTACAACCTCGACGAACACGATCACGGCAGCCCGCGTGATCTCGCTCTTGGAACTCCTTGCAACGACGCCCAGGAGCCCGATGACGAGTGCGAGGAGCATCCCAGCTAACGCAAGGCCAACCGTTCCAAGCGAACCCCATAGCAATTCCGGGGCGCGGTCGAGGACCGCACCGAAATCGAACGTATACCGCATTTAAGACTTCCTCCTCCTGACCGGCCTAGGCCGCGTCGGCGCCGGATCAATGATCCGGTTTCAAAATTCCCAGTGCGCTGGCATGCAGATGTTTTAGATGTGCCTCCGGGTCGACCGACCCGACGAGTGGCACTTCGACCGAGATAGCAGCGCCGTATTCAGTTGCCGCACAGAGGTCCTCCAATGGCAGTTCGCCTTCTCCTGGAGCGAACCTGCCGCTTCTCGCCTCGGCGATCATTGCGTCCGATGTTTTGGGCGCAGGACCGCGGGCGTCGCAAAGCTGGATGTGTTTTACCTTCCCAGCATTTGCGCGAAGCTCGTCGATCGAGGCTCCGTTTCGGAAGAAGTGAATCCCGTCAACGAGGGCACCGGCATTCTCTGCTCCACAGGCATTCAAGACCGCTACGCTGTCGCGAAAGGTCCTTACCGTCCGCCAGCCCATGTTTTCGATGTCGACTGACATGCCATATCGCGCCGCGACGGCGCAAAACTCTGAAAGGTTTGTGGCAAGACGGCCGCCGTCTCGATCATCGCCGCAAACACTCAGCCGGCGCGCCCCTATGTTCGCAGCGGCTGCCACGGTCGCCTCATGGGAGGCCGCAACGAAGCTCTCGTCGATCACGAAGAACTCGATATCGAACACCTTGATGCCTTCGCCATTGGCAACTGTCTTGAACTCCTGGGCACTGTGGCTGCCCACAGGCAACTCGTAGAAAGGGGCTCCGGGAAAGGCGGGGTGAAGACGAAGCCCTATCGAGGCAAAACCCGCCCGAGCAGCTATCACCGCGAATTCCTTGGGCGGCAGCCCGATCGATGAAAAGTGCGCCACGCCCAGTTCAAGGCGCCTTGGCGTCGCGACGGTCATCACAAGGTCCCCTTTGTCGCAAGGTGATTGCGCAGGTTGGTTCCCGTGCGGTGAATATGCTGACGCAACATATCGCACGCATAGTCCAGATCCCGCGCGACGGCTCCCTGAGCGATCTCACTATGCTCCTGGCTGACGTTGCGGTCACCCGACGTGCGGGTCAGAAACACCCGGCGATAACGGTCGTTGAGATTAAGAAGCAATCTGCAGAAATGGAGCAGGATCGGCTTCCCGCAGCCAGAGATGAGTGTCAGATGAAATTCGCGGTGGAGTTCTTCCCAGCGCTCCAGTGTCTCCGGCCGAGCCGCGTCGCGCTCGGTGCGGTTAAGGCGATGCAGCGCGCGCATGACGTTGCCCTCCCACTCCACATCGCCGAGCCGCATGGACTCGCGAAGCGCAAAGACTTCGAGCTCTTCGCGCAGGGTGGTGATCTCTTCCAGATTGGCCAAGGAAATTGATGAAACGCGGTAGCCGCGGTTGTCCTCGAACTCCACTAGACCGTCCGATATCAGCCGCGCCAACCCTTCACGCAGCGGACTGAGGCTCACGTTGAACGTCTTGCGCGCCTTGTCGAGATTGATCTTGCTGCCGGCCTGAAGCTCGCCGGAGATGATCGCCTCACGAAGACGGGATGCAAGCTGGCTCCCAATCGTGTTTTTGCCGTCATCGAGAAAGCCAGAAGACGATGGAGCATCTTGTGCCGGCGGAGCAGATGCGCCGTCATCATGCGGTACCATTGTCCAGGCTCCCGAAATTGATCGTCGATGATCGGTATTATAAACGATTATTCCTGTCAACTTTGGCGCGCCGAAATTTGCAAAAAGGCCAAGCGATAATTTCGCTTCTTGCGACAAAATCTAATTAAATCAACCAGCTAGATGTTTCCATCCCGATCCTTCGGCATCTTGGTGTCGCGATGGTGCGCGGCGGCGGCCTTGACAGATAATCGATTATTTGGATATTCGGGCAAATCGGGAGGTAGCCCCACATGGTGATCAAAACTGAAAGCGATCTGACGCCAGCCGTCCTCGCCGTGATGAATCGCACTGAAGACCCCCGCCTGCGAGAAATCCTTGTGGCGATGGTCACGCATCTTCATGCCTTCGTGCGCGAGGTTCGACTGACGGAGGTCGAGTTTCGGGAGGCGACAGCCATGCTGAATGAGATCGGGCAACTGCATACTGATCACCACAACGAGTTTGTGCTGATGGCCGGTTCTCTTGGCGTGTCTTCACTTGTCTGCCTGCTGAACAATGGCGACAGGGGACAGACTGAGACCTCCCAGTCGCTGTTGGGCCCATTCTGGCGCCTCAACTCTCCGCGAGTCGAAAATGGCGGTACGATTATCCGATCCGAGACGCCGGGCACTCCCTTGTTCGTGCATGCCAGGGTCGTTGACCGCGACGGTAAGCCAATTGCCGGCGCCGAAGTGGATGTGTGGCATGCATCTCCCGTCGGTCTTTACGAAAACCAGGACCCGGACCAGGCCGAGATGAACTTGCGCGGCAAATTCATGACCGACGAGCAAGGTCGGTTCTGGTTCAGGACCGTCAAGATGGTCGGGTATCCCATACCGGTCGATGGCGTGGTCGGACGCCTGCTCAAAGCTCAGGGACGCCATCCGTACCGACCAGCGCACCTGCACGCCCTGATCTTCAAGCACGGATACAAGACGCTGATTTCCCAGGTCTTCGACCCCAGCGACCCGAACATCGACTCCGATGTTCAGTTCGGTGTCACGGCAGCCCTGACCGGCGACTTCAGTCGCCATGAGGAGCCCCATCCGGCCGAAACGGATATTCCTGGTCCATGGTTCTCGCTCGACTACACCTATGTCATGGAACCCGGCGAAGCCGTTTTGCCGCGTCCCCCGATCAAATAAATCACGATCAGCAGAGCAAACGATATGATCACCGAAGAAGAACGCCAGGCCGCGGCAGACGCGCTGCTCAAAGCTGAAATCGAGCGCAAGCCGATCATACAGCCTAGCGAGACCTACCCGAACCTCGAGCTCGAGGACGCCTACCGAATTCAGGCTTTGTGGGCGGAGGCGAGGGTAGCCAAGGGCGCACGGATCGTCGGGCATAAGATTGGCCTGACGTCACGCGCCATGCAGATGGCTTCGAAGATGACGGAGCCGGACTACGGCTGCATTCTTGACGATGCGCTTTACAACGACGGAGCGCAGATCAGGGCTGACTTGTTTATCAAGCCGCGCCTTGAGGTCGAGCTGGCCTTTGTTATGGGTGAGGATCTCGTCGGGCCCGGCACCAGGATCTATGACGTCATGCGTGCGACCGAGTTCGTTGTCCCGGCGCTCGAGATTATCGACTACCGGACCGAAGTCCCTCGAGCGATCACGGATACCATTGCGGACAACGCTGCTTTCGGCGCCCTCGTCGTTGGCGGCCGTATAATTCGCCCGATGGACATCGATATCCGTTGGGTCGGAGCGACTCTTTCCAAGAACGGCATCATCGAGGAATCGGGCGTGTCGGCGGCGATCATGGGACATCCGGCAGCCGGCATCGCGTGGCTGGTCAACAAACTTCATGCTGTGGGCGGTGGCCTGAAGAAGGGCCAAATAGTTCTGGCCGGCTCCTTCACGCGTCCTGTCGATATCGCGAAAGGTGATGTCATCCAGGCCGACTATGGCCCTGTTGGCTCCATCGGCGTGTCGTTCGTGTGAGGTGCTAGATGGAACATCCTGTCAATCGGTTCAAGCGGAAGCTCCTTGCTGGTCAAAGTCAGATCGGCCTGTGGTGTGGCCTGCCGGGAAACTACGCCGCGGAAATCGTCGCGCCTTCAGGTTTCGATTGGCTCCTGTTCGACACGGAACATTCTCCGGGTGACGTTCTGACCGTCCTGCCACAATTGCAAGCGGTCGCACCATACGACGTTTCCCCAGTCGTCCGCCCGGCCATCAACGACCCCGTTCTCATCAAACGCTTTCTGGATATTGGCGTTCAGACACTGCTCATTCCCTACGTTCAGAACGCGGAAGAGGCGAAAGCCGCAGTCGCGGCCGTGCGATATCCTCCGGATGGAATTCGTGGTGTTTCTGCCCTGACGCGCGCCACTCGTTTCGGCCGAGTTGCGCACTATGCGCAAAATGCGGAACGGGAAATTTGCCTGTTGCTGCAAGTTGAGACGCGGGAAGCGCTTGGCAACCTCGAGTCGATTGTCTCGGCAGAGGGAGTGGATGGCGTATTCGTAGGACCGGCAGACCTTGCAGCGAGTTTCGGACACAGGGGCCAACCGAACCACCCGGAGGTGGTCGATGCAATTGTCGACGCGATTGAACGCCTGAAAGCGTTGGGCAAGCCTGCGGGCATTCTTACCCCGGATGAGAAGTTCGCGGCACGGTGCATCTCACTGGGAACACTATTTACTGCCGTTGGTGTCGATGTCGCTGTTCTGGCGAGGGGATCGGAAGCACTCGCGGCACGATTTGCATCGCAAGGAGCGTACCGCGATGCCGGAACGTGATGAACTCCTCACTGAAATCGCACCGACGGGAGTCATCAGAGCGGCGGTCAACATGTCGAATGCCGCACTTGTCCAACTCGATCCAGTGACAGGCGTTCTAACAGGGCCGAGTGCGCAGATCGCGATCGCACTTGCGGCAGAACTCGACTGCTGTTTGTCGCTGGTTCGATACGGATCGGCCGCTGACATTCTTGCGGCTGCCGAAGGCAACGAGTGGGACGTTGCATTCATTGCTCCCGATCCGTCACGTGCCGACAGGTTCTCTTTCTCGCCCCCCTATACCACGGTGACCGCCAGCTTTCTGGTGTCAGACAGTAGCCCGCTAGGCAGCGTGGGGCATGTCGACGTCGAAGGGGTGCGCATTGCCGCCGCCAAAACCGCTGCGTATACAAAGCAGCTTGAGCGACAGGTTAGAAATGCAATCCTCCTCCATACCGAAAATCCCGCCTCCGCCCTGGACATGCTTATATCCTCCCAGTGCGATGCGACTGCGGGCTTGACCGAGTCCCTGTCACGTTTCTGCGAAGAGAATCCAGGTTTCCGCGTTGTTGAGGGGACATTCTCGAAAGTGCCTCAGGCGATCGCTGTGCATCGGAGGTGCGTTCACGCTTCAACCTTCCTGTCGGACTTCATCCAGCAGCATTGCAGTGCGGGTAAGCCGAGCAATTGAAGCAGTTGGCGGAACATGCGAGGGAGCCGGGTCGAGGGGACGCGACAGGTTAACCCCCGAATAGTCAATTGGAATCCTCTTCCCTCTCAAGCGTTCCGACTCGGAAGTTCATGTTTCGCTGAGCCTTTGGGTACGATGTCGAGCAACTCTTATTCCGAACGGTTGGCGGTGGCCGTGCTCCGGATCATGGGCGTGTGCTTCGTGGTGCAGCAAGTCCTTGCCTCGTTGCCATTCGGCGTCCTGACGACCGCGTGGATGTGCCCGCGCGTCTGCCACACCCCGCCGCCACCGCGAGAATGGCCCAGATCGGCGCTCCTCCCCCACCATGACCGCCAGGTAAACTGCGAGCGCCATCGCGACCAACTGGATGAGCATCATCAGGCGGCGGGAACCCGACGCGAATATCATCCCTCTTAAGTCGTGGGTCCGCCCGGTATCGCTGTGAGGCCTTCATCTCACCGATCATCCGTAACCGGTTTCGAGATGCCGAAAGCCGCCAGTCCTGTCGCGGCCCCAAATCAGCCGCCAACACGTGTTCGTCGACCCTTTGTGTGGGCTGGATAGAGAATCCGCTCGCACGGAAAACTAGTCCTCTTCCTCGTCCGCAGGTTCGCCAGACCATACGAGAGAATACGAGGGAAACGGGTTGGCGAACCAGCCGCTAACGTATTGATTTCCTGTCGAAAACAATGACCCTCCGGGCCCACCAAAATTCCTGTTTAAATTATTGATTTTGCTGGTAATTTTCTGATCCGCCCACTATTTCTAACTAACCAGTAATTCGTCCCTCCATCTATTGGTTCAAAGCAATGGCAATTGGAATTTCGTAAGAAAATCAAATACTTACTGGAAGTTAGTGCGAAAGCTTTGGGCGAGAGCGTTCCTGTTTTTGACTGCTGCGACCGGCCCTCATTCAAATGCAACTGCCAAAATCGATAAGGATATCGAAATCTGCGATCCTACGGCTTCGCGGCTGCTCGCTTGAGGTGGATGCGCTTGAGTAGTTGCGCTGTGATCAGCGCCTGGCCGACCCTGTCCATCAAGCAAGTTGAGGGGTGGGCAGAGCGGCGGCATGTAGCCCAGCTATGGGATCTCAACATCCTGCGATTTTGGCTTCACCGCCAGCCAACGTTCGTGGGACATAGTCGGCAGGTCAAACTGATCCCGCGTGGTCGAATAACCATGGCCGCCCATTCTGCCGATGGCGTCTAGTCCGAGTTGGTCGATGTAGAAGCGTTCCTGATCGATTAGATCCTCACGGATGTGCATCCGTGTGACTTCACCAAGGACAATCTCGCGCGATTTGCCGAGGCCGAGCGTCAGATGTCGGCGGCATTCAAAGGCAATGGGCGCCTCGTGGATATAAGGACACTGGACTGTCTCGCCGGGCACGGGCGTCAACCCCGCTTCGGCCAATTCGTCGATGTGGGAAGGAAAGGGGACGGCACAGACGTTCATTGCGTCGACCAAGGCATGGTCCACGATGTTGACCGTGAACTCCTCGGTCAGTCGGATGTTGAGCGTGGTATCCTTGAAGGACATGTCGTTGTGGTTCTCCACGCCAAGCGCCAGGATTGCAGGATCGGCAGAAAGGCAATTGAAGAAGCTGTAGGGCGCGGCATTGATCGTTCCGTCCGGGTGACGTGTCGTGACCAGGGCGATCGGCCGAGGTACCACCGAACCGATCAGCAGCTTGTAACGTTCGCGCGGCGAAATCCGGGCGAAATCGATACTCACACGGCTCCGCTGACCCGCCGGCTCGCGCTGGGGATTGAGCATTATTTCCTCCTGGAATTTTCTGAACTGTTTTGGGAGTGGTCACCCCGTTCGAACATATTTGCTCAAGATTGAGCGAACGTCGGGCTCAGCCTGATTGCTGATTTGCGCCCTAGTCTCGAGAGCCTCGAGATGATGCTCCATCGCATGCATGGCCCGGCTGGGATCGTGCTGCCGTAGCGCCTGAATGATTTCTACGTGTTCGTCCACGCCACACTGGTCGGAATGCGGGCGGCTGTATAAGGCCAGGATCAGTGAACACCGCGATACGATTTCGCTGACATAGCGCGTCAGGGGCTTCGATCCCGTGAGTTCTGCAAGCAGAATGTGGAATTCACCCGCCAGCCGTATCGACAAGGGCCCGTTGCTACCCACAGCGTCCTTTTCAAGCCTGACGTGTGCTTCAAGCGCCGCAAACTGTGCGGGTGTGATCTTTCTCGAAAGCCTGTTGACCACCTCGCGTTCCAGGCATCGCCGCAGGGAAAAGATATCCAGGGCTTCTTCTAGCGTCGGTTCGGCGACGCAGGCTCCGCGGTTGTTCCTCACCTCCACAAGGCCCTCGGCACTCAGTCGTACGAGGGCGTTTCGCACGCTGGTCCGGCTCACGCCAAACTGCTCGCCAATAGCGTCTTCGGGCAATTTCATGCCGGGGCGAAGCGCCTGTTCAATGATGGCGCGCCGCAGCGACACGTAGACGCTTTCAGCCCGACTCGATTGTGTCATCGCATCCCCCTTAGCTTCCCCGCAACTTATCGCTGCAGACACGTTTCTGTCAATACGGGATACGATCATCGTTGATTTATGTATACAGTTATGACTTAATTGCGTACACGGACCTGCAGGACAGCTTTGGCAGCGCCGCGTAACGGTGTGCTGCTTCAATGGGAGGAGCGCCCCGCATGACATCCAATCTGTTGATCAGAAATGTCCGCCCGATGGGCGGCGCCAACGTCGATATTCTTGTTGAGAACGGGCGTATCACGCGCATCGAACCGGAGCTCTCCGCATTGGAGGCTCCGGTGGAAGACGGTGGTGGCCGCATCATCATTCCCGGCTTGGTCGAAGCGCACACCCATCTCGACAAATCGCTGATCGGAATGGCCTGGTATCGGAACGAGGTCGGTCCTCGGTTGATGGACAAGATCGAAAACGAGCGCGAGGCCAAGACCCGCCTGGGCATCGACCCGACCCGCCAATCGCGTCGCCAGGCGCTTGCCTCGGTGGCTCACGGCACCACCCATATCCGCAGCCACGTCGACATTGACACCGTGCACGGGCTTGCCGGTGTCGAGGGCGTCATGCGCACCCGTGAAGAACTGCGTGACATTGTCGACATCGAGATTGTCGCCTTTCCCCAAAGCGGCATGCTGATCCGGCCGGGCACAGTGGAACTCATGGGAAAGGCGCTGGAACTCGGCGCCGAAGTGGTCGGCGGGCTGGATCCCGCAGGCATCGATCGCGATCCAAAAGGCCATCTTGATGCGGTTTTCGACCTTGCTCAGCGCTTTGGTCGACCTGTCGACGTCCATCTGCATGAAGCGGGAGAGCTTGGCGCCTTTTCGCTCGAGCTCATCATGGAGCGCACCCGCGCACTGGGCATGCAGGGAAGAGTGGCAGTCAGCCATGCCTTCTGTCTCGGCATGCCCGACGCCGATTATGTCGGCCGACTAATCGACGAACTGGCCGAACTTTCGATCCATATCCTGACCACCGGGCCAGCCTCGCGGCCGTCGCCACCGGTCGCGAAGCTGCGCGCCGCCGGCGTGGTTGTCGGCGCCGGCAATGATGGCATCCGCGACACCTGGGGACCTTACGGTAACGGCGACATGCTGGAACGCGCCATGTTTGTTGGCCTGCGCAACAATTTCCGTCGCGACGATGAACTCGAGGCGGCCCTCGATGTCTGCACGCGCGGCGGCGCCCAAGTGATTGCGCTGGAGCGCTACGGACTTGCGCCGGGCTGCTGGGGCGACGTCGTGTTGGTGGAGGGCGAGACAGTGGCCGATGCCGTCGTATCGCAACTGCATGATCTGAACACAGAGTGCGATCCAATATGGATACGATATCAGAAACAGATTGTATACCAGTTCAAAATATGTCTATACAAAAAGGACGCGCCTTTTAGGGAACTGAAGGGCGCTGGGGAGCGAGAAGCAAAGAGAGGAGATATCCAATGTCATTCAGCAGGCGTACATTCTTGCAGGTCGGGTCGAGCGCGCTGGGCCTCGCTTTAGCCGACGCTAGCTTCACCAGATTTGCCTTTGCCGCAGGAGCGGCGGGCACATTGCGGGTGGCTATCGCCAAACCCGCGGGCAATCTTGACCCGCAAAGCCACTACGCAATCTGGGCCATCCAGGACCTGATGTTCGAGCCGCTGGTGCGGTACGGCAAGGGAGGCCAGATCGAGCCATGCCTTGCGACCGACTGGAAGATCGAGGACAGCGGCAAGACGCTGCAGCTTACACTGCGCCAGGGTGTCACCTTCCAGGATGGCACAGCGTTCGATGCAGCCAGCTGCAAGTGGAATCTGGAGCGCTGGCTGGGGCTCGATCAATTCAGCTGGATGAACTGCTCCAAATACTTTCAGGCGCTGGAAGTGGTCGATGACCACCGCATAACCCTTCGCTTCAAAGAGCCGCCGCTGGCGCTGATGCAGGAGCTCTCATACACCCGACCACCGCGGTTCCTCAGCCCCAAGTCGGTCGATGCGAACGGCAAATTCGTTGAGCCCGTGGGTACCGGTCCGTGGCGCCAGGTTGGCGCCGACGATACTCAAAGCCTCTTCGAACGCTACGACGGCTATTGGGGCGACAAGCCGACCTATCAGCGCCTTGAGGCCAAGGTAATTCCTGATCCGCGCGCGCGGGTTGCCGCCTTGCGCGCCGGCGAGATCGACCTGATCGGCGGCTTCTGGATCGCCCCGCTGACCCCCGTCGAGGCAAAGCAACTCGATGCCGCAGGGCTCAACGTGGTCATTGATCCGGGCAACGTCACGCTGGTGATGGCTTTTAATCCCGATCGAACAGAGGCGCTCAAGGATCCGCAGGTGCGCAGGGCGATCAGCCTCGGCGTCGACCGCGCGGCGATTTCCCAAGCGCTCTACCAAGGCTATGCCAAGCCGGCGGGGAACCTGTTCTCGGATGCATTGCCATTTGCTGGAAAGCAGAACGACGCTCCCGTCCGCGACGTGGCGGCGGCGTCGGCGCTCCTGGAGAAGGCAGGTTGGACGGGCGGCCCCGTGCGTTCCAAGGGCGGCAAGCCGCTTACCCTCGAGATGGTCGTCAGCCCTGATGCCGTTCCAGGCTCGCGTGTCGTGGCAGAGGTCATACAGTCGGAGATGAAGGAGATCGGCATCGATCTGGTCATCCGTTCGGTCGACCACGCTTCCAAGCACACCGACATGCTGGAACGGAAGTACGATCTTGGCTTCTTCCTGACCTATGGCGCGCCTTACGATCCGTTCGGCACGGTTGTGGCGCTGTGCCTGTCGACCTTCAACAACGACGTCGAAGGCAAGCTGTTCACCGACCCGGCGAATCTGGACCCGCTGATCAACGCGGCGACGGCAGCCACGGGGGATCAAATCGAGCCAACAATCCAGAAAGTTTACGACTGGCTGCGCGACAACGACGCGATCGCACCGCTGGTCTACGTTCCCAGCATCTGGGCGCACTCCAAGCGGGTCCAGGGCTTCACCAGCCCGGTCACCGAATACGACATGCCATACGAAAATATCGTGCTGGCCGGGTAAGGGAGGGCGCCTTGATCCACTTCATCAGCAAGCGGCTGAAGCATTCCCTCGTCCTGCTTTTCATGGCGTCCCTGGTTTGCTTCACCTTGGTTGTATCGGCTCCGGGAAACGTCGCCGTTCTCATCGCTGAACTCAGGGGAGCAGTGGCAACACCGGGCTACGTCGAAAAGGTTGCCGAAGAGATAGGACTGCATAAGCCGCTGCTGATGCGCTACGTGGATTGGCTTGGTGATGCTGTCCGGGGGAACTTTGGCATCTCCTACAGAACGGGCAAGGAAGTCAGCGCGGACCTGCCAGAGCGCATGTTCGTCACCGGGACCCTTATCGCCGGCAGTGCCGTGGTCGCGACGCTCCTGGCCTTGGCTCTCGGCTTCCTCGGTGCCTTCTGGCCTTACAGACTGCCGGACCGCGTTTCGCGCGGTCTGGCGCTCCTTGGCGCCTCGACACCGACATTCTTCGTCGGGGCGCTGATGATCTACGGTTTCTCCGTCGCCTTTCAACTGTTCCCGTCATTCGGCTTCGATGGCCCTGAGACCTGGGTGCTGCCATGGCTTACCGTCGCCGTCCTGCCTGCCGCAGTGCTCAGTCGTGTCGTTCGCGTCGGGCTGGAGGAGGCCATGGCCAGCCCCTTCGTGCTGACGGCAAAAAGCAAGGGTCTGGGGCGGACCGCCATCCTGTTCCGGGACGCGCTGCCGAACATCACGCCTGTGTTCATCAATGCGCTCGGAACCCAGGTCGGCCTGATGACCGCGACCGCGATCATCGTGGAACCGCTTTTCGCGTGGCAGGGCGTCGGCGACTATTTCCTCGCGGGCGTCAAGTTCCGGGACTTCATGGTCGTGCAGGCATGCCTGCTGATCTTCCTCACCTTCTTCATCGTGGTGAATCTGGTCGTCGACCTCGCAGTCCTGATGACCGATCCCCGCATTCGGCGTCAATGGAGCTGACTATGGACAGACTCAAGCTTGTTTTCGCCCGCCTGAACAAAATGCCCCGGCTGGCCTTGATCGTGACTGCCCTGTTTATCGCTCTGGGCACGTTCGCGCCTTGGCTCGCTCCACAGGATCCCAGTGCGCAGAACCTGCTGGACGCCGGTCAGGGACCAACTCTCGCCCACTGGCTCGGAACCGACCACCTCGGACGCGATACTCTCAGCCGGTTGATCATCGCGGCGAACACTTCGTTGGTCAGCGTTGGCGCGGTTCTCATCATCGCGATGACGATAGGCATAGCGATGGGTACCATCGCCGGGTATCACCGTGGTTGGGTCGACGACCTTTTGATGCGCATCGTCGACGTCGGCTTGTCCATCCCCAGCCTGATTACTGCCCTTGCCGTCATCGGAATCGTCGGGCCCGGTTACTGGACCATGGTGCTGGCCCTCTCCCTGGCCTGGTGGCCTATGAGCGGTCGCATCAGCCGGGCCGTTGCGGTCAGCATCATGAGCAAGCCGCATATCGAGGCTCTGCGTGTCCTCGGCGCCAGCCCCTGGCGCATTTACTTCGGCCATCTGTTGCCCGGCACAATCGGCGCGGTGATGGTCTATGCAACGGCGGATGCCGGGACGGCCGCCCTGGCTGTCGCGACCATCAGCTTTCTTGGCTTGGGCATCCAGCCGCCGACGCCCGAATGGGGACAGATGCTTGTCGATGCTTTGCCCTATCTCGAGTCGGACCCTCGCCAGGTTCTCCTGCCCGGCCTGGCCCTGACGGCCGCGGTGATCGGCTTCAACACGCTGGGCGAATCCATTGCACTCAATCGCGTGCCAAAGCCGCTTTCACGGCGGACGCTCGCCATGCGCGGAATTGAGGTTGCCGGCTGGGCCAAGGAGAATTCCGATGCATGACGAACCGCTTTTGAACGTCAGCAATCTGACGGTCGATCTCCTGACTGCGAAGGCCGCGGTGCGCCCCGTCGACGGCGTCAGCTACACCGTCCGGCAAGGAGAATGCCTTGCCATCGTCGGGGAAAGCGGCAGCGGCAAGACTGTGATGAACTTCGCGCCGCTCGGTCTCATGCCGACGGGTGTGACGACAAACTTGTCGGGCTCGGTGCGCTTCGACGGGCGGGAATTGATCGGCCTGCCGGAATCCGAGCTTCGCAAGATACGGGGCAAGTCGATCGGGTTTATTTTCCAGGACCCGATGAGCGCGCTGAACCCGGTCCGGCGTATCGGACGGCAGATCGCAGAGATGGCGGAACTCCATCTCAACATGACATCGCGCGGGGCCGAGGAGCGAGCATTGGACCTCGTCAAGCTAGTCGGTATCTCCGATCCGGCCGCACGCCTTCGACAGTTCCCCCATGAACTTTCGGGTGGCCTGCGCCAGCGCATCGTGATCGCCATTGCTTTGGCCGGCGAGCCGAAACTGCTGATAGCGGACGAGCCAACGACCGCCCTCGACGTGACAGTCCAGGCTCAGATCCTGCGCCTGCTCAAGGACCTGCAGCGGCGGCTTAACATGGCCATGGTCCTGATCACGCACGACATGGGTGTGGTCGCCGGGGCCGCCGACAACATCGTCGTCATGTACGCTGCCCGGGCCGCCGAGCGCGGGCCGGTGGATAAGGTCCTGGTCACCCCGCGCCATCCGTACACCAGGGGACTGATCAACGCGATCCCGCGGCGCGAAGACCCGATCGGTTCGGAATTCCGAGGACTTCCGGGCATACCGCCAACGCTAGGGGCGCCGATCAAGGGCTGCGCGTTTGCGCCTCGCTGCGAACTTGCGATTCCTTCATGCTCGGCAAGCCGTCCCCCGCTTGTGCGGTCGACCGACGGCGCGGTCGTTGTGGCCTGCACGGTCGTCAACCAAGGAAAGGCAGCGGCATGACGCGCGAACCTGTTCTCAAAGTCGAAAACCTGCAAACGCGCTTCAAAAGCGTTCAGCGCGGCAAGTTCGTCCATGCCGTCGACGACGTTTCGATCGAGCTGTATCCTGGCGAGATCGTCGGTCTGGTGGGCGAGTCCGGCTGCGGAAAATCGACGCTTGGCCGCACCATCGTCGGCCTCGAAAAGGCGACCGCGGGGCGAGTCCTGCTTGACGGGGTAGACCTCAGCACGCTTTCCGGGGCGGCGCTGCGCAGCAGTCGCAGGGCACTCCAATACGTGTTCCAGGATCCATATTCGGCCCTGAACGACCGGCAGACCGTCGGTGAGGCGATCGACGAAGCCTTGCTGATCGATGGGGTCAGGTCGCAAAGCGACCGCAACCGTCGAACCAGGGAACTCCTCGACCAGGTCGGATTGGCGGAGGTGGTCAAAGACCGTCATACGCGGGAGCTGTCCGGTGGCCAGCGCCAGCGCGTCGCGATTGCGCGCTCGCTTGCGGTCAATCCAAGAGTGCTGATCTGCGACGAACCGGTCAGCGCGCTGGACCTGTCGATCAGGGCCCAGGTGATGAACCTGTTTCTGGGCCTGCAGAAGGACCTGGGGGTGGCCTGCTTGTTCATTGCCCATGACCTTGCTCTGGTCAGGCAGGCAGCATCGCGCGTCTATGTCATGTATCTCGGCAAGATCGTGGAGCACGGACCATCGCAGGAGCTCTACGATCATCCGAGCCATCCCTATTCGCAGATGCTGCTGGCTTCTGCTCCTGAGGTCGATCCGGTCGCTGAAAGGCAGCGCAAGGCACCGGTCATGGTCGGCGAGGTGCCAAGCCCAACCAGTCCGCCGTCAGGTTGCAGGTTCCGGACGCGCTGCCCCTTGGCGATCGACGAGTGCAAGCAGCAGGTGCCGCCAGCCTATAAGCTCTCCCCGGGGCACAGTTCGGCATGCGTGTTCGCTAAGGATCTCCATCGTGGGAAGCGCTCGGCGCTCATTGCGCCGCCCGAAGCCAATGCGGCGTGACTACGCTTCTGGCAGCCTAGAAGCTCTCAGCCGAGTACAGTTCGCCGCTTCCGGACACGAGGCGTAAATCTCGCTGGCGCGCGAGACAACGCATTGGACATTGTGAAACTGGGTTAGTTCGAGTCTCCTGATTTCCACATCTGTCCATCAGCGGCGGCGGTCGGCCAAGCAATGCTCGCAAGGCTCGGGCCGCCGGCGGGATAGTGGTCGACATCCGGTCCCGCGGTCTTACCTAGTTCGTGATAAAGCGTGATGATGACCTCGTGCTGTTTCCAAATCATCACCGCGCCGCTCACAGCCATCAGCACCACGACGGCTGTGCGGAATTGGCGTCCACTCATCCGTTCGAGCATGGGCTTTGCCGCAAACGTGGAGACCGCCGCGCCAACCCCGGTCGCTAAGCCGAAGGCAAGGGCATGCTCGCTGAACACTCCAAGGCCGGTAAAGACTGCAATCTTGATCACATCGGTCGCGAAGGAACTCACCGACTTCGTCGCCACCAGCGTCTCCTTGCTGGAGCCATAGTTCAGGTAAAGTGAATTCAGCACGGGTCCCACTGTGCCCATCAGGGCTGAAAGCAAGGACACGATGAGCCCGGCGGGCAAGAACCACCAGCGCCGTGCCTTATAACTCCGCTCGCGTGCACCGGCCCGGAACTCCCAAACCGCGCCTATCAGATAGAGCCCGATGAGGATCTGCAGCCACTCGGCGCGCGCGTTGGCGAACAGCCAGGCGCCGGCTGCCGCCCCGGCGATGGCTCCCGGCAAATACCAGCGCACGATGCTCCAATCGACGTCGCGGCGAAACGCCAAGATCCGCACCGGATTTGCCATGAGCTCGGTGAGAGTGATCACCGGAGCGACGGCGGCACTGCCGGTCAGGAAGGTGACCGCCGGGATCAGCAGCAGTCCGCCGCCGCCCGCCGACAGCGTGTTGAGGGTCCAGGCCAGAAAGCCCGCGCCGCAGAGCAGTCCCAGTTGCAGCCAGTCCATCGGGCAGAAAACGTGCCTGCGCTGAGCCAGTTCCGGTCAAGGGGTTCGAGCCACGAACGCCGACCCACGTCGGCGTCGCGATCTTAGGGGTCTCAATCGTCTGCCACTCCGCAGGAGAAAACTCTACTCTTGGCGAGTGGTAATAGGTCAGGTCCGCACTCTCAGCGCCCGTTCCAGCCGGTCGGCAATCTGGGTGACGATATAGGCAATCACCATGTAGATCACGACGGCAATCACGAAGGCTTCGAGGTAGTAGTAGTTCAACGCGGCGGTCAGCTGCGACTGGGCGAAGATATCGACAACCTCGATGGCGAACCCGAGGGAAAGCGCCTTCATGATGACCATCATCGAGGTCGTCAGGTCTGGAATTGCCGTGAGGGCCACCTGGGGAAATAGAATCCGTCGGAACAGTTGGCCGCCCGTATAGCCTAGCGAATGGGCGGCGTCCGACTGACCGGTATCGAAGGCGTTCAGGGCTCCCTTGATGATCTCCGCTTGAAATGCCGCGACACAGCCGGTCACTGCAATGACAAGGATTACCCAGTTGGGCGTTTCGTGGCCGTTGAAGTTGATCCCAAGCAACGAGAGCAGGAACTGGAATGCCGGGGGCAGGCCGAAATAGGCGAGGAAAATCACGATGACCATCGGAACGCCTTTGAAGACGACCTTGTAGGCCATGATAAGCTCTCGCAGGATAGGGACCCGTCTATATTCGACGAGCGCAAAAAGGCTGCCGACTATCGTCGACAAGACGAAAATCGTGAAGGCCATGCCAAGCGTTACGGGTACGGCGCCCAGAATTTCCTGCGAGTCTTGAAGCAGAATATCGGTATCAAACATGGTCGGATTACCCTTACGTCACACGCTTGCGACGGCCGCGTTCTTGATCTGAGCTGTTGTCGTCGTCTCTGGGGCTTGCATTGGCGAGCGAAGCTCGAAGAAGCGCACGATGAGCCACGCGATCAGGCACATCAGCGAATAGATGACCGCCAGCACTAGGTACGTTTCGAACTGGTACTGATTGTAGTCGCGCTCCATGATCAAATGCGCGGTCGCCATCACGTCCGCCGCCCCGATGTACATGACCAGCGCAACGTTATGGATCAGGTAGATGATGGAGTTTCCATAGCCCGGCAATGCGAAGTGCACCGCCTGTGGACCTACGACGCGAGCGATCTTCTGGCGGAAGGTGTATCCTAGACTGTCTGCCGCATCATGCTGGCCGCGATCGACGGCCAGGTATGCGGGCCGCATGACTTCCGACAGATATCCCCCGTGGTAAAAGCTAAGTCCCACCATTGCAGCGACCGTCGGCGAGAAAAAATCTGCGGAGCCGAACAGGGCCACCAACAAGGGAAGGCCGTAGAACGCGACGAACAACTGGAGGACGACGGGGACGCTCCGGGCATACGACACGTAGAGATCGGTCAGGTGACTGACCACCGGTATCCGGCGAACCCGAAGTGTTGTCGCCGCGAGAGCCAGGCAAAAGCCGACTAACATGGCCGTGAACGTGATGGCGAGCGTCAGCGGCAACGCCGAGAGCAACTCGGGAATCATAGCAGAAACATCCACTTTGAATCACTCCTTCTTGCAATTCAGCCTTGCCGCTGACTAACAAACACGGTCGTAGACGGCCGTGTTATTTCATGTACTGGACGATGCCCTCGCCGAACCATTTCTGCGAGAGCTTCTCGATCGTGCCGTCGTCTTTCAACTCCTTGAGAACCTTGTTCAAATCGTCAGCCAAAACCTTGTTTTCATCTGATCTGTGAATCAGCATGTAGGTGTTGTTGCTGAAGACCGGATCGGACGCCACGATGTCGAGCTTCTTTTCCTCGATGACGGTCTGCTCGCCCAAGTTCGAAGGCAGGACAAGCGCGTCGAACTTGCCGTTTTGCACTTCGTCCAGTCGATTGGGGTAGGGGATGCCGGCACTCGATGCCGTCACGTCAAGCTTGTATTGCGGGTTCTCTTTCTGCCAGTTCATGATGAACTTGTAGGTTCCGCCGCCGGCCGTGGTCGGAACGATCCTCTTGCCGACAAGGTCTTTCATTTCCTTGATGCCGCTGCCTTTTTTGCTGTAGATCTTCATCAGGCTGGCGCCCATCGGGTTTTCCGGGATGAAGAACTGCTTGGCGCGCTCTGGCGACTTGTAATAGCCACCGACCGCGATGTCGTACTTGCCTGTGGCGAGACCGGTTTCCTGCGCGATATCGGAGACACCTTCCATCTCGAACTTGTATTGCGGCAGCTTCGCGTTGATTGCCCTCAGGAGATCGGGTTCATAGCCTTGCGGTTCGACGCCGATCGCGCCCCACGCCAGCGGCTTGGATTCCGCCGACGTCGCAATCTTGATCGTGCGGACCGTTTCGCCATGACTGATCCCTGCGGTTGCAAGGGCGATCGCGATGCCGCCGGCAACCGCCAGGGCGGCGCGACGGGAAAAACTGGATGTGATTGCAGACATTTCTTGGGTTCCCTTCTTGTTGAGCTATTGAAAAGCGAGTTCTGACTGCAGGAATTGAGCAAGTCGTGGGCTGGAAGGCGCATCGAAGATCTCGGCCGGACTGCCATCGGCGGCAACCACGCCACGATCCATGAAGACGATCCGGTTCGAGATGTTCTTTGCGAATTGCATCTCGTGGGTCACAAGCAGCGAAGTGATCCCTGAGGATGTAACATCCTTAATCACCTTCAGAACCTCACCGACGAGTTCAGGATCCAGCGATGACGTAGGCTCATCGAAGAGCATCACGTCGGGACGAACCGCCAGCGCACGCGCGATGCCGGTGCGCTGGAGCTGGCCGCCCGACAGCTGGGAAGGATAGCTGTCCCGCTTCGCTGAAAGGCCGACCCTTTCAAGCTCTCGCAGCGCGATTTCACGCGCCTCGTCCGTGGACTTGCGCTGCACGACGACAAGCGGATCCATCACGTTCTGGAGGACCGTCATGTTCTTGAAGACATTGAATTGCTGAAAGACCATAGCCGTCCGGAGCCGGATCGCCTGGACAGCGGTCTTGTCGGCGCGCTGGTAATCCATCCGAATCTGGTCGAACGCGATGGTTCCGGACGACGGCTTGGCCAGGTAGTTGATGCATTTCAACAGCGTGGTCTTGCCGGTCCCGCTCGGACCGATGATCGACACCACGTCACCTCGCTTTACCGAGAGATTGACGCCGTTCAGGACCTGCGTGCTTCCGTAAGACAGCTTTATATCTTTGAGTTCAAGCATTTCTGGTTGGCCCTTCAAAGTGTGGGACGGACTGGCTTGACCATATGCGACGTCATCACCCGCTCTCCGCGTGGCCTAGAACGTGCATCAGCCGGTTTGCCCAGCCGAAGATCGCTATGGCGTGGATGAGGTCGATGATCTCGGCGTCATCCATGCCCACGGATCGCAGCGAGGCGATGTCGCCCGCTGTCGCTTCCGACGGCGCCGCCGAAAGACGGCGGGCAAAGCTGTAGATTGCCGCATCGCGCGGCCCAAGCTTATCGGGTTTGTCGAGGTAGAGCGCGGTGACCACCTCATCGCTCTTGGTCAGCTCTGCATGCCTGCGGGCGTGAACGACGGCACAGAATTTGCAGCCGTTGACCATCGAGGCGCCCAGCGCGCCAAGTTCGCGATCGGGGCGGGCAAGCCCGCCTTCGACATACATGATGGCGTTGAATAGAACAGTGCGGGCAAGATAGCTCTCAGGGTCATGTACAAGGGTGCGTACATACTCCGAAACTTTCTTGGCAGACGGCGTGACCTTCATCGCTTCGAGCTGTTCCGGCGTGGCCTCGGAGAGTTCGACCGGTGCGATGTAGGGATGCCAATTCAGAGGCTTCAGGCGAACCGAAGAAATCATGCCGACCTCATCAATCGCAGACCGGTCGCGACCCGCGTCTGGAAGTTTACGAAGGCAATCAGTTCGGAGAGCGCGACGATCTGAGGATTGTTTAACCCCGCCTGCGCCAGCAGCACGATGTGGCTCGCCTCTGCCTTTTTCGGCGTCAGCGTGATCAGGTCGACATGCCTGGCGATGGTCGCCAACGGTTCCTCCAGATCGGCGTCCCCCCGGGCCAAGGCCAGAAGCTGCTCCGTCGGACCAAGCTGAGCCAGTTGCACATCGTACTCGGCCATCAGGACCGGATCGGCATTCAGAGCGGCCATGCGACGGGCCAGAGCAACTCGCAAATTCGGCGCCAGCCCTTGGTCGTTTGCCGGCCGCAGCACGGAGAGGCGACATTCCTCCGCGCCTTGCACGAATTCTGGTCGAAACCGCCGCGTGGCGAAAAGGGCATCTTCCGGCGAAAGACCGGCGGCCTTATCCATTGCGTCGATCACTGGACGGCTTCCTTCTGCAGCAGAGGTGTTGAATCGGCCCATTCGTCGCCCAGAAGTTCGGGCGTGTCGTAGGCGATCAGGTTGGCGAAGTGGGTTTCGACATCTTCGGCAAAGAGCGATGCGGTGATGCCGCGGACCAGACGCTCGGCACCGGCACTGACGGCTGGGATATCGCCGGAGACCTTGCCGTGGGTCAGCATGGCGGCGTCGTTGAAGCAGTGGATATGCGCCAG
Source organism: Mesorhizobium captivum (assembly GCF_033977165.1). Classification (NCBI taxonomy): domain Bacteria; kingdom Pseudomonadati; phylum Pseudomonadota; class Alphaproteobacteria; order Hyphomicrobiales; family Phyllobacteriaceae; genus Mesorhizobium; species Mesorhizobium captivum. The sequence continues at coordinate 78,458 of NZ_JAVIJB010000022.1, read as the reverse complement.
CATCGGGCAGGACCCGGGAACGCGTTCGCGAAACTCGAAAGCGGGACCGAGATCCGGCGCCTCCGACATGCCTGGACGCGGCGGCCCCATATCTGGCGTGTATCGACCATCCGACCAGGTCCGGATGTAGGGAGCGATCGCCGCAAATTCCGGGCGGTCGCTGAAGTCGTTTGAAAAGCCGGTTGCCGCGATCAGGAAGTCGTAGCGCATTGGCCCTTGCGTGGTTTCAATCAGAAGCCCGCCGGCATCTTCTTTTACGGCGACGATGCCGCAGTCGAGAAAGAACCGTGCATTCTGGTGGCGAGATACACGAAGCGTCGAAGAACGTGGCGGCGGCGTCTGGGTCGAGGCGGTGTAGTCGAAGAATTTCCATTTCCACGCATCGGGCAGGTGGTAGATGCCGTGCACAACTCCCTGGCTGCCGATGCCGGTCAGCTTGTTGATGCGCGGCATTTCCTTGCGGCGGATCAACATGTCGACAGAGCCGGCGCCCGCCTCGAGCGCCGTTGCGGCATTGTCCATGGAAGAGGCGCCTGCGCCGATGACCGCCACACGCTTGCCTTTCAGCGCATCGAAATCGATCTCATCGGCAGAATGGGCCCAATAGGTGCGATCGATGCCCTTGAGGAAATCGGGCACGGCAAAACCGCCGAGGCCGGATCGACCCGTGGCCAGAACGAGATGGCGGGTGAGAACCCGGCCCGTTTCCGCGCCTTCGACATCGATCGCAATCAGATCATCAACGGGCGTGACACCGGTCATGCGCACGCTGTTTCGGATCGGGAGGGCAAGAACCTTCCGGTACCAGACCAGGTAGTCCATCCACCGGCTCCTGGGGATTTTGTCCAGCGCCTGCCAGGCCTCAACGCCCCACTGTGCCGTAAACCAGGCGCGGAACGTCAGCTGCGGCAGGCCAAGCGAGGGGCCGTTCAGGGTCTTCGGCGAGCGCAGCGTTTGCATGCGGGCAAACGTCACCCATGGTCCTTCGAGCCCGGCCGGAGCCGCATCATAGGCAACAACATTGGTTATCCCGGTCAGCACAAGCTTTGCTGTGGCGGCAAGTCCGCACATGCCGGCGCCAATGACGACGACGTCGCGGACCGGCACGCCGTCATGCATTTGCTTGGGGACCCAAGGCTTGGCAGGGAGCTCGAGAAACTCGAGATCTTGGGCAAGCTGAGCTTCCAGCGCAGCAAGGCCTGCTGGGGTGGGAGTATGCTTCATATTCCGGTTCCGTGATTTGTGCCCGACGCAGGATCGGTCACCAATTGTCCGGCCAGGGCTGGATCGAGTTTCCTGAAGCCGGCAATCGACCGTTCAGCCACCGCTTCGACCGCGTCAATCAACGCCTGCGCGACTGGACGAAGGGGGCGGTTTGCTGCAGCCACAACGCCCCAATAAAAGAGAACGGTTACATCGAGCGGGCGAATGACGACACCCGGCAAAGGCACTCCATAGGCGGTGAGGGGATCGATAACTGCCGCGACCCCGGTCTTGCGCACGATCTGCAAGGCGCCATAGGCAGTATTGGTCCGGATCACCGGGCCGGTGTCGATGCCCCGGGCCGCCAGCGCTTTGGCGACGTGCAACTGAAAACGCAGCGGATTGAGCAGCGTGGCGACGCGGCGACCGGCAAAACCCGAAAGCGGAACGACATCAAGTTCAGCCAGTGGATCGTCCTCCCGTACGGCAGCAACATCGGGCGCCGAGTAGAGCCGCAGGACATCCAGACCGGGCGTATCGAGCGGCAGACTTGAAAACCCGATTTCGGCACGTCCGCTGCGCACTTCCTGGGCGACGATCGAGGGAAGAAACTGCCCGAGATGCGTCTCATGCGGAAGCTCGACACCCTTGAGCTCAGCCAGGGCCGTCGGGATCAAGCCAGTGCCGATCGCGGACGTTGTGACAATCTGCAGGATACGGCCCCTGCCGGCGGCGATCATTTTGGCCCGCGCCGCGAGTTCGGTGAAGGACATCAGCAGGCGCCGCGCTTCCTCCTCGAAGGCGACTCCTTCTTCAGACAACTGCACGCGTCGACCGATCCGATGCAGCAATTCGAAGCCAAGCTCGGCCTCGAGATCCTGAATGGTGCGTGTCACCGCAGGCTGGGAACGACCGAGCATGTCAGCCGCCTTGGTGATGCTGCCGCTGGCAGCAACCGCAAGGAAGGTCTGAAGGTCCCGGGTTTCCATGCTCTCCCTACATGCATAATCCGAATGATTGACATCGTCTCATTCGTTTTTGATATATGTCAAGGGGAAACTAATGTTCGTTGCGGCTTTGTGCATTTTGCCGGCTCAGAGCTGATCGCGAGGGCCAATGACGGTTGTCGCGGCTCCAACTTGCGGAACCACCTAATGAAAAATTGAAGCTGACCGACAGCAATGGCGAACCATAAAGCCTGCAGCAGGAGGAATATTATGCGCGTGAGTATTCTGGGCGCCGGATCAATCGCTTATGGCGTTGCCGCCTATTTGGCGAATTCGGGACATTCGCCAATGCTTTGGTCACCCTCGGGACAGCGCACCAGGGCGTTGGCTGCTGGCGAACTGTTGAAAGCAACGGGGGACATCGAGGCAACGGTTCCGGTGCGCATTGCCAAGGATTGCAAAGATGCCATCATCAACGCGGACGTGGTGGTGATTGCGCTTCCGGCCTACGGCCACAAGATGGTGATGGATGCGGCCATCCCCCATCTGACTGATGGAATACCGGTCATCATCAGTTCGCATTGTTCGTTCGCGGCGCTTTATCTCTCCAAGCGGATGGCTGAACGCAAGGTCTCATTGCCGATCGTCGTTTGGGGCACAACGCTCCTGTCAGGCCGCCAGCAGGGACCAACCGGAGTCCTTGTCACCACCGTTCGTCAGAAGCTTGATGTTGCGACGTTGCCTTTCAGTTACCAAGATCAAGGACACGATCTTTGCACGATCTTGTTCGGCGATCGTTTCGTCAAGCGCGATGGCCTGCTTGCGATCGCGCTCAGCAACCTCAATCCGCAAAACCATTTGGGAATTGCCCTTCTTAATCTGACGCGTATGGAAAAGGCCGAGCAATGGAGCCAGGGGGGAAACGTAACCCCTGCCGTCGGCCGCCTTATCGAGGCTTTGGATGCCGAGCGGTTGGCTATCGCCGCCCATTTTGGTATCGCGGTTCGCACCGTCAAAGAGCATTTTTCGTTGTCGTTCCATGTTCCGGTGGGAAGCGTTTCCGAGATGAATCAGGAGATGGACCGCCAAGGCCGCGGTGGTTTTGGTCCAACAACCATCGAAAGCCGTTACATTCTCGAGGATGTTCCGTTCGGGCTGCTGCCGACCGCATTATTGGGCAAGATCACTGGGTATCCGGCCATACTTCACGAGTCTGGAATTTCGATCTTGTCGGCGGCTTACGGTCGCGATCTCAAGGCAGATAACGATATTCTTCCGGCTCTTGGAATCGACGGGTTATCAGACGTGGACCTCGCTCACCTTTCGCGTGAGGGATTCTGACTAGCCACAGCGGAAATGCTGAACCATGTCAGTCCTGATGGAGGCGGTAAGGCGAACGTATCACACGACGGAGGAGGTGGCGTGGAATTCTCACTGGCTGATTTGCAGAGAATTCAACGGGCAGTCCTAGGATATGAGGGCCTATTCATGGTAGACGCCAGCAAAATGTTGATATAGCTCGCGTTATCCGTGCATGCCGTTCGTAGGGTGTGCCAAATTCTTTGAAATAATCTGCGCATTTAGTCGGGCCTCCTGGTCGCCCTCCATCATATCCAATCTTGCTACAATATCTGAAGCCGACCGCGCGGGGAACCAAGAATACCGATTGGCCCAGATGAACGGGGAGGGACAACCGGCTGGCTGAAACGATAGGATTGCGCAGGTACCCGCCCGAAAGCGTGCCTTGTTGATGTGATTGTTCTCCAGAGGGAGCAGAGCGACTTGTGGCAGGAACCGGGTGCTGCCGTTGAAGAGGATCGAGCCGGAAGGCCACCACCACTAACCTTGCGACCCGACGGGTCATGTTGCGCGCCGTTGGCCAATCAAGAAGAGAAATATTATGCTGAGTGTCCTTGCCGACCGTACATATCGGCACCTGTTCATGGCGCAGGTCATCGCGCTCATCGGCACCGGTCTCGCGACGGTGGCGCTCGGCCTGCTGGCGTTCGATCTCGCAGGCGAGGATGCCGGCGCCGTGCTCGGCACCGCGCTCGCCATCAAGATGATCGCCTATGTCGGCGTCTCGCCGGTAGCGGCCGCCTTCGCGGAGCGGCTGCCGAGGCGCAGCATGCTGGTGGCGCTCGATCTTGTGCGCGCCGGCGTCGCGGTTTTCCTGCCCTTCGTCACCGAGATCTGGCAGGTCTATGTCCTGATCTTCATTTTGCAGTCGGCCTCGGCCGGCTTTACGCCGACCTTCCAGGCCACCATCCCAGACGTTCTGCCGGACGAGAAGGATTATACCAAGGCGCTTTCCCTCTCACGCCTGGCATACGATCTCGAAAGCGTCGCCAGCCCGATGTTGGCGGCGGCGCTGCTTTCGGTGATCAGTTTCCACAGCCTTTTCGCGGGCACGGTCATCGGATTTCTGGCTTCCGCCGCGCTGGTGGTTTCGGTCGTGCTGCCGAGCCCGAAACCCGCGCAGCCGCGCGGCATCTACGATCGCACGACCCGCGGCTTGCGTATCTATCTCGCGACGCCGCGGTTGCGGGGTTTGCTTGCCCTCAATCTTGCGGTCGGCGCGGCCGGCGCCATGGTCATCGTCAACACCGTCGTCCTCGTACAGGGCCAGTTCGGCCTCTCGCAGCGCCAGACCGCGCTCGCGCTCGCGGCCTTTGGCGGCGGGTCCATGATCGCCGCGCTTGCCCTGCCACGACTGCTGGAGAACATTCCCGACCGCACGGCGATGCTGACGGGCGCGGCCATCCTGGTGGCCGGCATGTTCGTTGGGCCGCTTGTGGGCCAATATGCGTTGCTGCTGGCGCTCTGGTTTGTGCTCGGGCTCGGCTACTCCATCGCCCAAACCCCGTCGGGCCGCTTGATCCGCCGTTCCGCCGACGCCGTCGACAGGCCAGCCTTGTTCGCCGCGCAGTTCGCGCTGTCGCATGCCTGCTGGTTGATCACCTATCCGATCGCCGGACGCGTCGGGGCGGCGATGGGCCTGCCGTTCACCTATCTTCTGCTTGGTACCATCGGCGCCGCTGCGTTCCTGGCGGCGCTGTGGTTGTGGCCGCGTCATGATCCCGACGTCATTGCCCACGTGCATCACGACCTGCCGCATGGCCACGCCCATCTCGAGGACGCCCTCTGGACGGAGGAGGGCTACGAGCACGCGCATAGTTTTGTGGTCGACGATCGGCATCCAAAATGGCCGAAGGCAAGCTGACTGGCGAATGCTTGGCGACTTTGCCGCCTTCGGCGGACTGTTCCTGACCGCGTTTGCGGCGGCGACTGTGCTGCCGCTGCAATCGGAGGCGCTGCTGGCCGGCCTGCTCCTGGCGGGCGCCCATTCGCCGGCCGCGCTGATCCTGGTCGCGACAGCCGGCAATGTGCTTGGCTCGGTGGTCAACTGGCTGCTCGGGCGCGGCATCGACCGTTTTCGCGACCGCAGATGGTTTCCGGTGAAGCCCACTGTCCTCGACCGCGCCGCTGTACGATACCATCGTTACGGCCGATGGAGCCTGCTCTTGAGCTGGGCTCCCGTCATCGGCGATCCGTTGACGGTGGTGGCCGGCGTGCTTCGTGAACCGCTCTGGAGCTTTGTTCCCATCGTCATGGCCGCGAAAGCCGCCCGTTATCTCGCCCTCTCGAGCGCCGTTCTCAACTGGCTGTAGGCGGCTGGAGTCACCTCGCCAGTCGCCGATGCACAACGCTACCGCCGCGCGGGTTTGGCATCCACGCCATCGACGTCGGGGAAGCCGATACCCTCAGCCGCCATTCGCTGGAACAGCTCGTCGATTTGCGGCACCGACAGGCTTGCCCCTTCGGCGATCCACCAGGCGAGCACCGCAAGGAACGCTCCCGATACGAACTGGACGGCGAATTCCAGCGGAATGCCGGCCGGCATATTGCCGGCGAGCTCGCTACGCACGGCGCGCCGGATACGGTCACGCAGCTGGTCGTGGATCGTATCGCCGCTGCTTGACAACAACGCATGGTGAAGCGAGCGGAACGCATGCGCATGCTCGAACATTGGCAGGCTGAATTCGAACAGCCGCTTGCCTGGCTCTGTGCTTGACGACGGGCGCTTCTGGGTCAGCGAGCGCAGATGCGCTTCAAGCGTCGCGCTGCGCAGCTCATCCTTGCCGGCATAGTGGGTGTAGAAGGTCGACCTGCCGATATTGGCCTTCTCGCAGATGTCTTCGACGGTAAGGGCCGCATAGCCACGTTCAGGAATCAGTGCGATCAGCGCGTCCTGCAGCATGGCGCGCGTACGGGCGACGCGCCGGTCGATCGTGCCGCTGTCGTCGCTCCGATCGATTTTCATGGTCACCGTCCTCTGCCGCGTGCGGTTTCGGACATTCGGCATCCCGGTGTCCGAGAACGGCATTTCTGGACATTCTGTCCAATATGATACGCAAAGTCCAGAGCTCAGGAGTGTCTCTGAGCCCGCCGAAGAATTTGAAAAGGAGGCAGATATGTATTCGACCGGTCGTCGAGCCGGCAATGGACAGCAGTCCCGCAAAGGCTTTGTCGCGCTTGCCGTAGTTGTCAAACTTTCGCTAGTCGCCGCTTTCCTGATCATGCTGAAGCTCGGGGCCGGCTATCTCGATGCTGGTGTCTGGACTGGCGCGCTGCACGGCCTCATCCTCGCCGTTGTCGCGGCAGTGCTGTTCTGGGGCAGCCTTCGCCACAGAAGGTCCAATCGCGGCGTGCATGGCGCCAGCGACAGAGGCATTGGCATCGTCCTACATCGGGCCGCAGGCTATGATCTTCTGGCGCGCGTGCTGACATTCGGCCGCGAGGGCTCGTTCCGTGACCGCATGCTGAGGCTTGCCTGCCTCCAGTCCGGTGAGGCGGTGCTCGACGTTGCGTGCGGCACGGGCACGCTGGCAATTGCAGCAAGGCGGCTGGTCGGTCCGGCCGGCAGCGTCGCTGGTGTCGACGCATCTGCCGAGATGATCGACCAGGCGCGCTCCAAGGCCATTCGCGCCGGCTTGGAAATCGACTTCGTCAATGCGACCGCCCAGGAAATTCCCTTCCCTGACGGACATTTTGACGTCGTGATTGGCACGCTGATGCTGCACCACCTATCGAAGCCCGTCCGCTCGGCCTTCTTCCGAGAGGCTCGGCGCGTGCTGAAGCCTGGCGGCCGGCTGCTGCTGATCGATTTCGGCAGGCCGGCGCGCCAATCCCGGATGCCGCGGCTGCACCGGCACGGTCATGTCGACATGGATGCGGTTGGGGTTCTTTTGGCCGAAGACGGATTCAAGATCGCCGACAGCGGTCCCGTCGGGACAATGAACCTGAACTATGTCCGCGCGACGGCGAGCAGGGGCGGGCCAGCCTAAGGAATTGGGCCGGGCGGCCTGGCTTGCCGGCGCCCAGCTTCGACCTATGTTGGCTGCATCGGGTGTCTGGGGCTGCTCCGTCCTCGTTGGAAGGCACGCTGATGTGCAAGTGCATTTTCTTCGTGACGCTTGCAGGTGTGTCCCTGGTTCCGCTGCCTTCGCTTGCCGACGGTGTCGATCAGGCCGTGGACGCCTTTCACAGGACCTGTCTCGCCCACGGTCCTGACTTCGAGCGAACGGTGGCGCTCGCAATGACACGCCGTTGGACACCGCTCTCCGGCGACGCGGCCCTTGCCCCGGTCCAAGGCGTCAAGGCTTTTCGTGGCTGGCAGGCAGGGGAAGACCTGCCGAATGGGACGACGGTTGCCGTCACCAAGGGCAGCATGGAAGGGCGAGCGGTGCAGACGTGCTCGGTAAAGCTGCCGAAGGTCGACCACGCCGAATTCGCCGAGAAGAATGCCGAGACTGGAAAAGACGGTCAGCTTTCCAAGTTATACGTTTTGATCGCGGGGAACCGAAAGCAAGTCGTGCATTGATCCACCAACTGCCGAGCAAGCCAGCCTACTTCCGGGTGAAGGTCTGGCGGCGTTTGCAGGGCATCGGCGCGGTAGCGGTCAGGAGCACAGTCTATGCGCTTCCTGCGAACGCCGAGACTCAGGAGGATTTCGAATGGCTCCTGAAGGAGATCGTCGAGGGCGGCGGCGAAGCGATGGTGTGCGAGGCGCGGCTGATCGACGGTTTCTCGGATGACCAGGCCCGCGCTCTGTTCGATGCCGCTCGCGACGAGGACTACGGGGAGATAATCGAGGAAGCGAAAGACCTGTCAACGCGGCTTGCGGCCGCGCCGGCCGAGGACCGGGCCGAGCTCCGCACACAGGCTGCGCGCCTGCGCAAGCGGCTTGCCGATGTCGCGACGATCGACTTCTTCGGAGCAACGGGCCGCCTTTCGGCAGAGGGCTTGCTCGCCGAGCTGGAGCACAGGCTCGCAGAGGATGCTGACATGACCAAGCAACAGCCGGAACCACCGCCGCGGGCGCTTGATCTCAAGGGAAGAACCTGGGTCACGCGAAAGGGCGTGCATGTCGATCGCATTGCCTGCAGCTGGCTGATCCGCCGTTTCATCGATCCCGACGCCGTCATCCGCTTCGTGCCGGGAAAGAGCTACGTCCCGAAAGCGGGGGAACTGCGCTTCGACATGTTCGAGGGGGAGATTACTCACGAAGGAGACCGCTGCAGCTTCGAGGTCCTGCTGACCCGCGCGGGCCTGGCCGATCCAGCCCTCGAGGCCATCTCCGAGATCGTCCATGACATAGACCTGAAGGATTCGAAGTTCGGCCGCGAGGAGACGACGGGCATCGCCAGCCTCGTCGCAGGTATCTGCGCGGCCAACGAGCGGGACGACCAGCGCATCGCCCAAGGCGGGCCGGTCTTCGACAACCTCTATCAATACTTCAGCACCCAGCGCGGCTGACCGAGCAGGAATTGGCCATGAGCAAGATCAAAAACATAGACATCGCGCCAGCCCAGTCTGCCGATGTGCCCGCACACGGCATTTCCTTCGGCGAGGCCGTCCGCGTCTGGGCGCGTGTCGCCGCGTTGAGCTTTGGCGGCCCTGTCGGCCAGATTGCGGTGATGCACCGGATCATCGTGGAGGAAAAGCGCTGGATCGGAGAAAACCGCTTCCTCCAGGCCCTGAACTATTGCCACCTCCTGCCAGGTCCGGAAGCGCAGCAGCTCGCGATCTACATCGGCTGGCTTCTGCACAAGACCAAGGGCGGACTGGTTGCGGGTATTCTCTTCGTGCTACCCGGCGCTGTCGCCATCATGGCCCTCAGCTGGGTCTATGCCATTTTCGGCAACGTCGGGGCGGTCCAGGCGCTGTTCTTCGGGCTGAAGGCAGCAGTTTTGGCAATTGTGATCGAAGCCGTGCTCAGGATCGGTCGCCGCGCCCTGAAGAACAATGTCCTAAGGGGGCTGGCCGTTGCGGCCTTTGTCGCGCTCGCATTATTCCATGTTCCGTTTCCGCTGGTTGTTCTTGCAGCAGCCCTCATTGGGTATTTCGGCAATCGGGTTGGCTGGGCCGCTTTTGCACCGGGCGGTAGCCACGCCAAGGTCGGCGGCAAGCAAGTCGCCGATGCCGACACGGCGCTCGGTGAGGAGACGCCCGCCCATGCGCGCCCAGCGATAGGCTGGTCCCTCAGGGTTGCCGGCATCTTCCTGGTACTGTGGCTCGCTCCCACTCTCGTCTTGTGGGCGATGTTCGGGCAAGGCAACGTGTTCACGGATATCGGTTTCTTCTTCTCCAAGACGGCTGCGGTATCGTTCGGCGGCGCATACGCGGTGTTGGCTTATGTCGCGCAGCAAGCTGTCGACCACTATGGCTGGCTGAAGCCGGGCGAAATGCTGGACGGCCTCGGCATGGCTGAGACGACGCCCGGCCCACTCATCATGGTCACGCAATTCGTCGGCTTCATGGGGGCATACAGATCGCCGGGCTCCATGTCGCCGCTGCTCGCGGGCACGCTCGGCGGCCTTCTCACGACGTGGGTGACTTTCGTCCCCTGCTTCCTATGGATCTTCCTTGGGGCTCCGTACATGGAAGTGCTGCGCAGCAACAAGGCGCTGTCTGCGGCGTTGTCGGCGATCACAGCTGCGATCGTCGGCGTCGTTCTCAATTTGGCCGTGTGGTTTGCGTTGCACGTCCTGTTTGCTCAGCTCCATCAGATTCATGGCTTTGGGATTACTGTGGATGCCCCTGTCATGACGTCCTTGAAAATCGCCTCCCTGATTCTGACGCTTGGCGCGATGGTGGCAGTCTTCCGCTTTAAGGTTGGTATGATCCAGGTGCTTGTGGGGTGTTCCGTTTTGGGGATGCTCTATGGGGTTCTCGTGGCTGGTCCGATTTAAGCACCAACCGCGGGGTTTTCAGGCGGGCGATTCGAACCAGTTATGTTATTCTTCGCCCCGCGGTTCGCCAGACCATACGAGATCATACGAAGGATATGGGTTGGCTAACCATCCACTAAACCATTGATTTTCCTTAGAAGTATCACATCCTCCGGGCCCACCAACTTGTTAAAAATCGATCGCTTACACCTACTTGTTTATAAGTAGGTGTAAGTGCTCTCCGTCAAAGTTCTGGGTTCCAAGGAAATTAGTTGGGCTTTTTGTCCGTCAATGTCTCCTTCTCATCGAAAGCACTGGACGCCTGCCTACCTCAAGAATGCTCTTCGAAAGTGATGACCGAGAGACAGAGGCGCGAGCATCTCACTCCCGAAGGAGAATCCCGTATCGAAGCTCCATTCGAACGCGCATTCAGCCCGACGATATCGCAGCGATGACGTTGTTCCTGGCCGCTGATGACAGCGCGCTGTGCACGTCGCAAGAATTTATCGTGGACGGCGGTCGGATCTAGTTCGAAAGATCGCGGCGAAGGCTATCGCGCAGACGATCGACCGCACGAAGATCGCATATCGGGTTTTGAAGAATCCCGATCTCCAGGTCGTCGAGTTGCGGAAGTCCCTCAACATCCTGGATGACACGAAGTGAATCGGGAACACTGCACAACGCCAAGCCCGCGACGGATAGCCCGGACCGGACGACCGTCACGAGGCCTGAGAGGCTAGCGCTGGAATAGGTGCAGTGGTACGCGCGACCGCTATCGGCAAGCGCGCGCAGTACATGCGCGCGGGCCGTTCCTGTTTCGAAAAGAGCGACGGGGAGGGGATCGGAATACCAGGCTGCGTGTGTTGGAGACGACACCCACACCAATCGTTCCCGCCTCAGTACTTCAATGCTCTGATCCGCGGCGCGCGTCACAACCGCAAGGTCGATTCGATTGTCGCGGATTGCCCTATTCAGCCTCTCCGAAGGCTCGCAGACCAATTCGATGACGACCCGCGGATGTTCGTTCGCGAACCGCCGTAGAATCTGCGGAAGCAGAGAGGCGGCGTAGTCGTCCGGGACGCCGAGACGAACACGCGCCAATTCCGATTGCCGGGTAATCGTCGCCGATGCTTCGTCGGATAATGCCAAAAGACGGCGTGCGTATTCGAGCAACTGGTTGCCGCTCGCATTTGGAACCACGGCCTTGGGTGTTCGGACAAGGAGCTGTTTTCCCAGGGATTGCTCCAGCCTCTGCATCTGCATGCTTACGGCGGACTGGCTGCGGCCAACATAGGGCGCGGCTGCTGTGAAGCTCTCCGTTTCGACGACGGCGACAAAAGTGTTCAGGAGTTCAAGGTCGAGTATCGTGCGCATTTCGCTATCAGCATATCGAATAGCGATTAACAATTCTATTCGTTTGATTGGACGGCATCATTGACCAGAATGTGGACATCGGCCACGGGGCGGCCGACGCCGTGTTCGACATTGATCCAGCAAGGACCTGCTACTGCCCATGGAATCGAGTTTCGCCCATTTTGCCAACCCTCGGCGTCTCTCTCCTGAGGCCGAAGAGCGCGCCGCCAGTTCCGTCGCGAACCTCTCGGGCTGGGAGCGCGCCGTCGGCGAGATCAGATCCTGGCCTGAATACGGCGAGCAACCACTGCATAGCTTAGCCAAGACTGCCAGGCGTCTGGGGCTGGGAGAACTGTTCTTCAAGGACGAGAGTCAGCGCTTCGGCCGCCAGTTAGGCAGTTTCAAAGCCTTGGGTGCGCCCTACGCCGTGTCGGTCTTGCTGGCCGACGCAGTCGAGAATGAAACGGGCAGACGGCCGACGTCGGCGCAATTGCGAACCGGAGAGTTCCGGGAGATCACCGGGCGTATCACGGTCTGCGTTGCGACCGATGGTAACCAGGGCAAGGGCTTGGCATTCGCGGCCAAGACATTCGGGTGCCGATGTGTGGTTTACATCCATGGCCACGTCAGCGCCGCTCGGAAGGATGCCATGGAAGCCTACGGAGCGATCGTCATCCGCGTGGACGGAGAATATGAGGCCTCGGTAAATCGCGCCAAGGAAGATGCCCGCATGAATGGATGGAGTTTCGTTTCCAGCACGTCATGGGACGATTACCGGGCGAGCCTCCCACGCAATGTCATGAGCGGTTACATGGTGATGGTGGAGGAAGCCATCGCGCAAGTGCCGTCCCTGGATGGGATCACCCATGTCTTCATGGCGGCCGGGGTCGGCAGCATTCCTGCTGCCGTGTTTCTGGGAATTGCGCAGCGGCTTAAAGCGAGTCTCCCGCGGTTTGTTGTCGTGGAACCCTCGGAGGCGGATTGTTGCTACCAAAGCGCGAAGGCGGGCGGTCCGACGCCGTCGGCGGGAACCCTGAGAACCATCATGGCGGGCCTCGCATGCCGCGAGGTTTCTCCCGCTGCCTGGACACTGTTGGATTGGCTCGTTAGCGACTTCGTCACGATACCGGATGATTGGGCCGAGGACGGAATGCGCGCCTTGGCGGATGGCGGCGGTGACGTCCCGATCGTGTGCGGGGAGTCGGCGGCCGGAAGCACAGGCATACTCATCAAATGCCTAACCGACGATGCGTTGAAGAGAGCCTTGGGGCTCGACGCGTCGAGTCGCGTCCTGCTGTTCGGATGCGAAGGTGCGACTGATCCCGGGATATACACCAGGATCGTCGGCTCGACACCGGAGGCCGTTTTTGACCGCCAGGGCGGTCGTTGACGAGCACCGGGCGGTAACGCGCTGAGTTCCTATTTTCGAATTGATGCTTGCTGTGGGAAAAGATAGCTCGCCCTTGTCCTTGGCCTGCACAATATGGTCGAGAACCGGTGTCGCATGCGGTCGACGACCATCTCGACCAAGGTCTGGAGGCGCTGGAGCCCGGCCAGGGCATGAGCGGGCCAGCTTGCGGCTTCAACTGGCGGCCGATCGACGCCTGAGGCTTACCGGATCGGCGTCTCGCCGCGAAACAGCGGTTGGTGCGCCCGCATCAAGGCGGTAACCCGATCGGCTACTTTTCGTACCGGCGGGGAGTGACGTTCCTCGTGATGGGTAACAATCCATTGGTCGGTTTCGAGTTCGGGGATAGGCTGAGCGACGCGAACCAGCCGCGGATCGCTGTCACCCACGAAGCATGGAAAGATCGAAAGGCCGGCGCCAGCGGCCACCAGTTCGCGCACCGAATGGGTGTTGTTGCCGCGCACGGCGATGCGGTCGCCGTGATGGGCTTGCAGCCAGCGCGCCGAAGCAACGTTTGCCCCTTCGCCGGTGACGCCGACGAACAACCCGGCGGCGATGCCGTTGATCAGGTGGCGTCCGGAATAGATGGCGTGGGCGACCTTGCCGCTCTGACGACCGGCCAGCCACTGTTCGGTCGGGCGCTCGTTGCGGATGCCGATGTCGGCGGCACGGCGTCCGATGTCGACCCGGTGGGTGGTGGTGACGAACTCCACCCTGATGCCGTCATCGACCGTCCAGATCTCGCCGATATGGGCGGAAACGAAGGCCGAGGTCCATGGCCCGGCCGAGATGCGGACAATGCGGTCGGGCAGGCTTCCCTCGCGCCAGCGGGTCAGCGACTGCATCGCAGCCTCGACGTCTTCGGCGCGCCGCAGCAGTTCTTCCCCGACCGGGGTCAGCCGGTAGCCGGTCTGCTGACGCACGAACAATGGTTCGCCGACCTGCTTTTCGAGCGCGGTGACGCGTCGTCCAAGGGTAGCCGCGCTGAGGCGCGTGGTTCCCGTCGCTGCGCTCAAGCCACCCAGCCGCGCGACGTCCAGAAACAACCTCAGATCGTCCCAGTCGATATCCATTTTGCAGAAATGAAAAACTCCTTGCGACCGTGGCTGTAGCGCGAAGCGGGTATTAGACGCAAGTATGCAGGCATTGCAGGCGTTGGACAATCTTGCCTGGCGCGACAGTGACAAGCCTCTCGAACGGCCAGGACGCCAGCACAATTCGTTCGATCGCGTATGGGTTTGTGCGGATGCTTTGCGCATTCGAGTGACCCAAGCGGGCGGGGGATTCCGCGCCAAAGGAGACGACAATGCTGTATGAACTTCGACACCGTTTCGTCCGCTGGCTTGCCTATCGCCAGACGCTTGCGAGCTTGCGGCAGGCCCCGGACAGCACACTGGTGGATGCCGGCATTTCTCGCGATGAGATCCGCGAACGTGCCCGCCACGCCAGCCTGCGTCGTTAAGATAATGGAGGCGGGGATGCAGATGATGGAGCTTTGGGATGGCCGCTCGGTTCCGCGCATGGGGATCGGCACCTGGGCGGCAGGTGGCGCTGCGCGCTGGCGTGACACGGCGACCATCTACGGCGAGGTCGACGATGTCAGGTCGCAAGCCGCGCTGGCATTGGCCTATGACATCGGCGCGCGGGTATTCGACACAGCTGCCGCCTATGGCGCCGGCAATGCCGAACTGATCCTCGGGCGGGCGTTGAAGGGCAAGGACGACGCCGTTATCGTCACCAAAGTCGGCTATTTCGGCGATCCCGAAACGCGGAAGATCGCTCCCGAGGATGCCTCCGCCGCGGCGATCCGGACTTCGATCGACAATTCGCGGCAGCGCCTGCAGCGCGATTGTATCGACGTCGCGCTGCTGCATATCAACGAGTACCCGATCGAGCGCGCCGGCGAGGTGTTCGATACGCTCGGCCAATTGCACCAGGAGGGCAAAATCGGTGGCTTCGGCTGGAGCACCGATCACAGCGAACGGCTTGCTGCCTACGCGCCGCGCGAGGGTTTCGTCGCCGTAGAGAACGACTTCAATGTGTTTACCCCGGCGAACGAGCTGATGGCCGTTGCGGCGCGCGAGAACCTCGTCTCGTTCAGCCGGCTGCCCCTGGCCATGGGGCTGCTCACCGGTAAATACACGCCGGCCATGAAGCTGCCCGCCGACGACGTGCGCGGCGGGAACGCCGAATGGATGGTGTTTTTCAGGGATGGCGCCGCCAACCCGCAATATCTGTCAAGGCTCGCGGCAATCCGCGACCTGCTCACCTCGGGCGGGCGCACGCTTGCACAGGGCGCGCTGGGCTGGATCCTCGCCAAGTCGGCGATCGCCTTGCCGGTTCCCGGCTTCACGCGGCCCGAGCAGGTCGAGGACAATCTCGGTGCGCTGGAAAAAGGGCCGCTGCCGGCGGCGGTAATGGCCGAGATCGACGCCGTGCTGAATATTGCCGAGACCGCTTAGTGTCCAGACAGCTTCGGCGCGGCGACGTGCAAATGCCCGCTCTAGGACTTTCCTATGCCTGCCGGCGCCCGAAACTCTTCACGATATCGGTCGTTCAACCTGTCGAGTCGGGTCGTGAACTAACTCATATCGGCCCTTGCCTTCGCAAATTTCAAAGCAGGTGCTCATGCAGGAACGCGATCAGGCAGAAATCACAGGCGGCCGATTCGACTGCTCATCACCCTCGCGGATAGGTTTACCGCCAACAAAGCGGCGCCAGCCGCCGAATGACGAGATGTCGGAAGCGTCTAGCAAGCCCACGGTTTCGACCAGGAAACCCTTGGCCGAACTGCGGTCTTCGAGTTCGATGGTGCCGATGCCAAGCGGCGCAGGAATGGCTGCAACAAAACGGCCGAAGGCTTCGTGGCAAAGTCGCCAGACCTCGACATCGATCGGCATGCCGCCTTCGGCGACACGGATTAGGCCGGGCTTTGGCACGGACTGGCCAGCCAAGGCATAGAGCCTGTAGGCGGCGGCGGTCCTGGTCTCCCGTAGGAATTGCGCGCCGAGTTCGGCGAGCTGGCAGCTGAGCGGCATCCCCGACAGATGCGCGCCGACCACCACAAGGTCGATCATGCCGTCGCCAGCCGGAGTGGCCGCTGGCTGCGGGCCGGGTTGAGGCCAAGCCGTGGCGCCGAGCGGCAGGCCGCTCGCCGCATGCAGGTCGCGGGCAAGCGCCGTCGTCAGCGTATCGCGCCCCGCGGCGGCCAGCAGGGTAACGCTCATCGGCAGGCCGTCGTCGCGCTTGCTGGTTGGCACGGCGATGCCGCACATGTCGAGCAGATTGACGAAGTTGGTATAGGTGCCCAGCCGGCTGTTGGTTGCGATCGGATCGGCAAGCACGGCATCGATCGTGTAGTGGGTCGGCGCGGTAGGCACGCAAAAAAGGTCGACGGAGGCGATGACCGGGGCGAGCAGCGCCTTACAGGCCTGCAAGGCATAGAGCCCGCGGAAGGCGTCGGCGGCCGACAGGTTTCTGGCGCCGCCGATGATCTTGCGCGTGACAGGATGGAGCGCCGCTTCATTCTCCTCGAAGAAATCACGGATCGCCGCATAGCGCTCCGAAACCCAGGCGCCTTCGTAGAGCAGATCGGCGGTGGCATAGAAATCGCCGAACGGTACTTCGACAAGTCGGGCGCCGAGTCCCTCCAGCGTGGCGAGAGCGGCCTCGAAACCCGCCTGCATCGAAGCATCCCCGAAGAATTTCCGGTCCGCAGCGGCTGGAACGCCGACGGTCAGTGCGGGCGGGCGCGGTCCGAGTGGTCCTGTCGGAACCGCCTTGGAATAGGGATCGGTCGGATCGAAACCGGAGGCGGCGCTGAGCACGGCGAAGGCATCATCGACGGTTAGGGCGAAGACCGAGACGCAGTCGAGCGTCCGGCAGGCCGGCACCACGCCTGTCGTCGACAGGGCGCCGACGGTCGGCTTCAGCCCGACAATGTTGTTGAGGCCGGCCGGAATGCGTCCGGAGCCAGCGGTGTCGGTGCCGAGCGCGAAAGAGACGATGCCGCGCGCCGTCGCCACCGCCGAGCCCGAGGAGGAACCGCCGGGCACCAGGTCCTCGTCAATGGCGTTGCGCGGAATCGGCCAGGGCGTGCGCACGCCGACAAGCCCGGTGGCGAACTGGTCGAGATTGGTCTTGCCGACGACCAGCGCCCCGGCCGCCTTCAGCCGTGCCACCACCGTGGCGTCTCTGTCCGGCCAATAGGTATATTCGGCACAGGCCGCCGTCGTCGGCATGCCGGCGACGTCGATGTTGTCCTTGACGGCGAAGGGAATGCCCCAGAGCGGTTTCGCCACCGGATCGAACGGGCCGAGGGCGGCGGCCGCCGCCAGCAGTATCCTTTTGTCGGGCAGATGGATGAAGATGCCGGGATCGTCGGCGGCGGCGAGGCGGGCATAGACAGCGTCGACCACCTCCGCGACCCCGGTACCAGCCCGATAGGCCGCGTGCAGGCTGCCGATGTCAAAGCGGATGTCGCTCATCCCGTCTCCCCCAGAATGATCACCGGCAGGTCCCATTGGATCAGCACGACGCAGCCATCTCTCGTCCACACCGAATGCTCTGTGCCGACCGGGTTCAAGACGACGCTGCCGGAGGGATAGTCGCCGTTCTCGTCGCTCTGGATGCCTTCCAGCACGACGATGGTCTCCAACCCGGCATGGCGATGGCGCGGCACGCCGGCGCCCGGCTGGTATTTGAGAAGCGCCACCGACGGTTCGACCGGTCCGCCCTTGAGCAACCAGTGCACCGTCACGCCATCGCGGAAAGGCTCGAACGCCAGATCACGCCAGGCGACGTCGAGCAGGCCGGCAAAGGCAAGATTAGGCATTCGCGATTCCCTCGAGCACCTGTTCGGTCGTCGCCGTCCAACCGACGATCGCGCCTTGCGCCCTGATCATGGCCAGAG
The DNA here is from genome assembly GCF_033977165.1 of Mesorhizobium captivum. Lineage (NCBI taxonomy): Bacteria > Pseudomonadati > Pseudomonadota > Alphaproteobacteria > Hyphomicrobiales > Phyllobacteriaceae > Mesorhizobium > Mesorhizobium captivum. Next base: position 60,401 of record NZ_JAVIJB010000022.1, on the reverse strand, counting down.
CCGCTGCCTTGAATTCGGGAAAGTAGCTTTCCGTCGCATCCTCGGCGACCAGGCACTCATAGCCCCGGTCGTTGGCCTCGCGCATCGTCGTCTGCACGCAGACTTCCGTCGTCACGCCGGCAAAGACCAGCTGGCGGGCGCCGAGCCGCTTGAGGTCATGGTTGAGTGCAGTCGCGTAGAAAGCACCCTTGCCGGGCTTCTCGATGACGATCTCGCCGGGCAGGGGCGCGAGCTCGTCGAGGATCGCGGTGCCGGGTTCGCCGGCGATCAGCACGCGCCCCATCGGGCCGACGTCGCCGATGCGGATCGAGGGACTGCCGCGGTCGCGCTTGGCTGGCGGCAGGTCCGAAAGATCCGGCCTGTGGCACTCCATAGTGTGGATCACCGGCAGGCCGGCGGCGCGAAAACCCTCGATCAGCCGCTTCACGGTCGGCACGATCGCCACCACCCGGCTGACGTCGTTGCCGAGGCTGGCGCCGAAGCCGCCCGCTTCGGCGAAGTCGCGCTGCATGTCGATGACGATGAGCGCCGTCGTCCCGGGGTTGAAGCCAAAGGCGAAGGGCAGGGCTGCGATTTCCGCCATCAGTGGTGGCCCGCCATATGCTCGCCAATCATCTGCACGCTCGCCTGCGCGATCGGAGTCTCGTAGACCAGCGCGCCGTCGGACATGACGAGGATGCGATCGGACAGCTCCAGCAGCTCGTCGAGGTCTTCCGACATCAAGAGCACCGCGGCGCCCGCATTGCGCGCCTTCATGATGCGGGCGCGGATTTCGGCGACGGCGGAAAAGTCGAGGCCGAAGCATGGGTTCGACACGATCAGTAGGTCGACTTCGCCCGTCAGCTCGCGGGCGAGCACCGCGCGCTGCACATTGCCGCCCGATAGCGAGGCGATGGGCGAGGAGAGCGACGCCGTCTTGACCTTGAACTGCTCGACCAGGCGAGCGCTGAAGGACTTGATGGCGCCGGCGCTAACCCAACTCACCGGCTTGCCGTTGCCGTCGACGTCGAAGGTGCGGAAGGCAATGTTCTCGGCCACCGTCATCCTCGGCGCGCAGGCATTCTTCAGAGGCTCCTCCGGGATGAGGCGGACGTTGAGCGCGCGCGCCTCCGAGCGCGTCGCCGCGTAGGCGGCGCCGCGAACCATGACTTGGCCGGCGTCGCGGGCGCGCTGCCCGGCCAGCACCTCCAGGAATTCCTTCTGGCCATTGCCGGAAATGCCGGCGATGCCAACGATCTCGCCGGAGCGCACGCCGAGATCCGCGATGTTGATCGATTTGAGGCCAGTGCGGTCCGGCGCTCTCAGCGCCGTGACCTTGAGCACGATCTCGGCGTCCGGCTTCGGTTCGGCGCGGCTGTCGAGGGCCGCGATCGGCTGGTCGCCGATCATCATCGCCGCCATCTCCGCGTGCGAGAGATCGGAGACCTTACCGGCCCCGGTGAGCCTGCCCTTGCGCAGCACCGTGATGTCGTCGGCGAATGCGGTCACCTCGTGGAATTTGTGCGAGATCATCAGCACCGTGAGGTCGCCGGCCCTGGTCATGCCGCGCACCAGGCCGAGCACTTCCTGCGCCTCGCCTGGAGTGAGCACGGATGTTGGCTCGTCCAGCACCAGGAAATTGCGGCCGAGATAGAGCTGCTTGATGATCTCCAGCTTCTGCTTCTCGCCGGCGGCAAGTTCGGCCACCTTGACGTCGAGCGGCAGCTTGAACGGCATGCGCTCCATGAAGGCGGCCAGTGCTGTGCGCTCCTTGCGCCAGTCGATGACGCCGGGCACCTTTTCGCGCGAGATGACGAGGTTCTCGGCGCCCGTCAGCGAGGGGACGAGCGTGAAATGCTGATAGACCATGCCGAGGCCGAGCGCCGAGGCATCCCTGGGGCTGGCGATCGTCGCTTCGCGTCCGTCGACCAGCATGTCGCCCGATGTCGGCTGGTAAAAACCCATCATGCATTTAACCAGCGTCGACTTGCCGGCGCCGTTCTCGCCGAGCAGCGCGTGGAAGGACCCGGCAGGCACTTTGATCGAGACGTCGTCGAGTGCCGTGAAAGCACCGAAGCGCATGGTCATGCCGATCGTCTCGACGCCGATCGCCTTGCCCTGTGAAGGTCCGCTCATCGCCGGCTCCTCAAGGCAGCTGGGCAACGAGCGCAGCGGAATTCGACACCGCGCCGAACACGCCGCCCTGCATCTTGATCATCTTGATCGCCGCCAGATGGTTGTCGTAGTCGGTCGCTCCGCAGCAATCCTCCAGCATCACGCATTCGAAGCCGCGGTCGTTCGCCTCGCGCATGGTGGTGTGCACGCAAACGTCGGTGGTGATGCCGGTGAGCACGACGTTGTCGATGCCGCGCTGGTTGAGGATCAACTCGAGATCGGTGGCGCAGAACGAACCCTTGCCGGGCTTGTCGATAATCGGTTCCCCCTCGGCCGGATAGAGGTCGGGGATGATGTCCCAGCCCGGCTCGCCGCGCACCAGGATGCGCCCGCAGGGGCCAAGGTCGCCGATGCCGGCATTGATGCGGCGCGAGCGCCAGCGCTTGTTGGCGGGCAGGTCGGCGAGGTCCGGGCGGTGGCCCTCGCGCGTGTGGATGATGGTATAGCCCTTGGCCCGCATGGCCGACAGCACCGACTTGATCGGCTCGATCGGCGCCCGGACCAGCGACAGGTCGTATCCCATATGGTCGACATAGCCGCCCGAGCCGCAGAAGTCGGTCTGCATGTCGATGACGATCAGCGCCGTGTTGTCCGGCCTCAGATCGCCATTGTAGGGCCAGGGATAGGGATCGGCATCGATGTAGCGCTGGGTGATCTCGGCTCTGGCGTTCATGGCGAAAACTCCGGTCTTGCGAGCGCTTCCTGGGACGCAGTCATTTGGTGATCGACAGTTCGCCGGGCGCGCCGGCGAGGGTGCGGCTTGGCGACGAGGTGGCGATCATGATGATGAGGGTGAGGATGTAGGGCGCGGCATAGAAGAGGTAGTAGCCCTGCGTGACGCCCACCGATTGCAGCGCCGGGCCGAGCGCGCCGGCGCCGCCGAACAAGAGCGCGGCGGCGAAGCAGCCGAGCGGATTCCAGCGCGCGAAGATGACCAGCGCCACCGCCATCAGCCCTTGGCCGGACGAGACGCGTTCGGTCCAGCTGCCGGGATAGTAGAGCGACAGATAGGCGCCGCCGATACCGGCGAGCGCGCCGCCGACGCCGGTGGCGAGGAGGCGAACCGTGTTCGGGTTGAGGCCCATGGCGCGCGCGGCATTCGAACTGTCGCCGACCACACGCACGATCAGGCCGACGCGCGTGTTGCGGAAGGCCCAACAGAGCAAGACGGCGAGGGCGGCACCGATCAGGAACAGAACGTTGACGTTGAGTGCTGCCTGTACCTGCGGGATGTCGGACCAGGCGCCGAAGGGGATCGCCGGTAGGTCCGGCGCCGAGGGCTGGATGAACGGCTTGCCGAAGAAGAAGGCGAGGCCCGAGCCGAACAGCATCAGGGCGATGCCGATGGCGATGTCGTTGACCTTCGGGAATTTGCAGATCCAGCCGTGGAAGAGGCCGAAACAGAGGCCGGCGGCGGAGGCGGCCAGCAGGCCGAGCCAGGGCGAGCCGGTCATCACCGCCACCGCGTAGGCGGTCATGGCGCCGAACACCAGCGTGCCCTCGAGGCCGAGATTGATGCGGCCGGAGCGCTCGGTGATGGCTTCGCCGAGCGAGACGAAGATGAAGGGAGTGGAGACGCGGATGGCGCCGCCGAGGATGGCGAGCGGAACGCCCCAGAGCCCGATGCCGGTCGCGTCCATCAGGCGCTCCTCTGCCAGAGGTCCGGGTTGAAGAGCTTGAAGCGGCCGTAGAAGGTCTCGCTGAACAGGATGACGATGAACAGCATGCCTTGCAGCACCAGCACGGTGGCGTCGGGCAGGTCCATGCGGCGTTGGATCAGGCCGCCGGATGCGTCGATGCCGCCGAGCAGGATCGCGACCGGGATGATCGCCAGCGGATTGTGGCGGGCAAGAAAGGCGACGAGGATGCCTGTATAGCCGTAGCCGGCGGCAAGCGAGCCGTTGGCGCTGCCTTGCACGGCAGCGACTTCCAGCATGCCGGCAAGGCCAGCGAACCCGCCGGCGAGCGCGGTAAAGCCGACGATCAGCGGCCCGACGGCAAGGCCCTGGACCTGTGCCGCCCTGACGTTGCCGCCGGCGATGCGGGCGGCGAAGCCCCAGCGCGTCTTCTCGATCAGCAGCCAGGAGAGGACGCAGGCGAGGATGCCAACGACGAGCCCCCAATGCACCTCCATGCCGGGGATGTTGGCAACGCGGTAGATGTCGGCCAATGGCTGGGTCGAGGGCTTGTTGAGCGAGGCCGGGTCGCGTAGCGGCCCTTCCACAAGGTGGTTCATCAGGGCGATGGCGATGTAGGCCATCAGCAGGCTGGAAATGGTCTCGTTGACGGCGCGATTATGGCGTAGCACGCCGACGGCACCTATCCAGATGCCGCCGGCGGCCATGCCCGCCACGCCCATGGCAAGAATGACGATGAAGGATGGGGCGCCGCCCAGCGCCACGCCGATGGCAGCGGCGGCGACGCCGCCGAGCACGATCGCGCCTTCGCCGCCGATGACGACCAGGCCGAGGCGCGCCGGCAGCGCCACGCAGAGCGCCGCCAGCAACAGCGGCGCGCCGCGCGACAGCGAGTTCTGGATGGAGAACCAGGAGCCGAAGCCGCCCCGCCACATCGTCTGGTAGAGCTGCACCGGCGATTTGCCGACAGCCAAGATGAACAGGCTGAACAGCGCCATGCCGACGATCAGCGCCGCGAGCGGAATGACGAAGCCCTCCGCCCGCCTGGCGATCCACTCGAGCGCCGCCGGATAGCCCCTGGCGCCGAACGTCGTCGGCGCGCCGGCATCTGCCATCATGTCTGTCATGCTGCCGCCTCCGTCCGGTTCAGGCGGTCGAGCCCACGACGCCCTCGATGAGATAGTCCATGCTTTCGAGCTCGATGGCGGTCTCCACGAAGGCCTGGCCTGCGGTGGCCACGACGGCGCCCTTGTTGCTCTTCAGGGGACCCTTGATGACCGAGAAGCCGCCCTTCATCATTTCGGCCAGCGTCCCGTCGAACTGCTTGCGCGCCGCTTCGCCGACGGCGGGACCGAGCGGGCTCATCTTGACGAAGCCGTCGGCCAGGCCGCCGCGCGTGAAATTGGGCAGCGGGGCGCCGGTGATGAGATCGTCGACGAACATCTTGTAGACCTTGGCCCAGTTCCATTCCGCGCCGGTCAGGTATTTTTCGGGCGCCAGCGGGCTCTGGTTGGCGTGGTAGCCGCAGACGAAGGCGCCGCGTCCGGCGGCCGTCTCGACCACCACCTTCGGGCTGTCGACGTGGCAGGTGATGACGTCGGCGCCCTGATCGACCAACGCGTTGGTGGCCTCGGCCTCCTTCACCGCCAGCGACCATTCGCCGGTGAAGATTACCTGGCAGGTGATCGCCGGATCGACCGAACGCGCGCCAAGCAGGAAGGAGTTGATGTTGAGCAGCACCTGCGGGATCGGCTTGGCGGCGACGAAGCCGAGCTTCTTCGACTTGGTGGTGTGACCGGCGACGACGCCGTTGAGATACTGGCCCATGCCGATATAGCCGAAGTAGGAACCGGCGTTCATCGGGTGCTTGTCCTTGTTCCACATGCCGCCGCAATGGCGGAACTGGACGTCGGGGAACTTTCCGCACAGCGCGAGCATGTGCGGGTCAAAATAGCCGAAGGAGGTCGGGAAAATCAGCGACGCGCCGTCGAGATTGATCATCGATTCCATCGTCTTCTGGACGTCGACCGTCTCGGGAACGTTCTCCTCCTCGACAATGGATATGCCTTCAACGGACTTTAGCGTCGCGGCGCCCTCGGCATGCGCCTGGTTATAGCCGTAGTCATCCTTCGGGCCGACATAGATGAAGCCAACTGTGACGGAGGCAGCGCGTGCCGCAAGGATTGGAAAGGCTGCCGATGCCAGCCCGAGCGCCGCTCCGGCGGCCGAAGTCTTGAGCAGATCGCGGCGGCTAAGCATGAATCTCTCGGTCATGTGAATGCTCCCCTTCTTGGACCCCAATCTGGGGCCGGTTGATGTCTCGCCAAGAAAGTGCATGCAATCACTGTGCCAGTTTCAAAGCGCCGTTTATTTAATAAAATCAAAGAGCGACTTTAGCGCTCGTGCATAAAGGCAAGGCAAGTGCATGCACTTATTGCCTTCGAAATGATCAATTTGACATGGGGGTCAAAATATAGGCATACAGAAAATGCAGCCTGAGTCGAATCAGCCTGTGAACGTCCGGCTTGCGGGCCTACGGACGATAAACTGGACGGAGGAGACGTGTCGGGAAAGCGCAGCCTGGTCAGGTCGGGCACGACCGTGGATCAGATGGTGAGGGCGATCGCAGACCGCATCGTCACCGGCTATCTGCGCCCAGGCGAAAAGCTCGACGAGGTCTCGCTTGCCGCGCGCTTCGATGTCTCGCGGACGCCGGTCCGCGAGGCGCTTGGCCAGTTGAGCGCTATCGGACTGGTTGAGAGGCGGCCCAACCGGGGCGCTATAGTCGCCGTGGTAACGCAGCAACATCTCGCCGCGATGTTCGAAAGCATGGCCGAACTGGAGGCGATTTGCGCCCGGTTCTCTGCCGAACGCATGACCGGTAGCGAGCGCCGCGCGATGGAGAGCGAGCACGAAGCCTCGGCGCGGATGGTGCAACTCAGCGCCGAGGAGGACTACGAGCATTTCAACACCGAGTTCCACACCCGGCTCTATCGCGGCGCCCACAACGCCCATATCTACGAAATGGCCGTCGTGACGCGTAGCCGGCTGGCGCCGTTCCGCCGCGCCCAGTTCATGCTGCCGGGCCGGCTCGCCAAATCCTGGCAGGAGCACGATGTGATCGTCACCGCGATCATGCGCGGTGATGCCGCGGCTGCGGGCAAGGCCGCCAGGGACCACGTTTCCATCGTCAGCGAGGCGAGCGCCGTTTTCGCGGCTGATGATCGCAAGACGTTTGGGCGGAACGTGGCCTGAAAGTCCCGTATCTGGTGCAATCACGATCTTCGTGTAGTCGCAGACGATGTCTGCCAGGAGGTGGCAAGCCGATCGCTATGGCAGACATGCGGCGCGAAGCGGAAATACGGTGGACGGCGTGGCCATTCACGCGCAGTAGTAAAATCATCGGGGAGATCATACGGACGATACGGAATGGCCTCTAATTTTGGCTCGCGAAAAAGTTAATGAAAGCAATAGCTTCTATACATCCTCTGGGCCACCATTGTCGTTGAAATTGTTTGGTAAAACTTACCTTTGCCTACGCCTTGTCCGCACTATGCGCCCCGTATGCGGCACAGAAGGCGCCCGGGAGTGCCTCCGTTTTCTTCTAATCGATCTGAACTTCCAATGCCGATGTGATGGCAAATGGCTTCACCGCGGTCCCTCGACCAAAAAGTAGCATGGAGTCGCGCCGGCGCATTGATTGAATCAATTATCCCGATATACAAGCTGATTTCGGGTATAGATTGCATAGGCTGGCAAATCCATGAGTCGCAATTTCCTGGTGATCGAACCCGAGGAAGGCATTGCCGTCCTCAAGGGCCTGGCCTCTTCGGCACGCATCTCGATGCTGAAACTGCTGCATGAGAAGGGGCCGATGAATGTCAATGACATCGCCGCCCTGCTGTCGCTGCCGCAATCGACGGTCTCGACGAATATACAGGTGCTCGAGGATGCTGGCCTGATCCGTACCGAGAACCAGAAGGCGAAGAAGGGCAGCCAAAAAATCTGCTTCCCGACCGCCGAGGAAGTGCTCGTGGTCTTCAAGAGCGAGTATCGTTCGCTCAAGAACGACGCGATCGAAGTGTCGATGCCGATTGGGCTCTACACCGGATTCGAGGTCACCGCGCCCTGCGGTCTTTGCTCGCCGGACGGGATCATCGGTCTGCTCGATGTGCCCAACACTTTCCTCGATCCGGACCGTATGAAGGCTGGTTTGTTGTGGTTCACGCGCGGTTTTGTCGAATATCAGTTCCCCAACAATGCCAAGCTCGCCAACGCCGAGATTACCGAGCTCGAACTGGTAGTGGAGCTGTCCTCGGAGGTGCCTGGCACCAGCGCCGATTGGCCCTCCGACATCACGCTGACGATCAATGGCGTCGATGCCGGAACGTGGACGTCACCCGGCGATTTCGGCGACAAGCGCGGCGTCTTCACGCCCTCCTGGTGGAAGCTCAAGGGCTCACAATACGGCAAGCTGAAGAATTGGCGAATTTCCACTGACGGCACCTATGTCGACGGTGTCAGGATTTCCGAAACCAGCCTCGCCGCCCTCGACCTCAAGGGCCATCATTCAATCCGGGTCCGTATTGGCGTCAAGGACGATGCCAAGCGTCCCGGCGGTATCAATATTTTCGGCAGGGGGTTTGGAAATTACGACCAGGACATCCTGCTCCGGATCAAAACCGGTTGATATCATCAAATCGGGTCTAAAAAATAACGCAGCGATTTCAATGTGTTGATTTCGTTTGCGACCGTGATTGTCAGTCAATTGTCAGACTTTTGGTGGTTTTCGCTTGACGAATGGAGTTTGCTTCCCTTTGATATCGAATAAGATGATTTAAATCATCATTTATGATACCGTCGGAGGAAATGCATGAAGGCGGCGATTACGGCGCATCCGCGTTATGTTGTCTCGAAAATCGATCCGAGGCTCTATGGGTCCTTTATCGAGCATCTTGGGCGGGCGGTCTACACCGGTATCTATGAGCCCGGCCACGCGACGGCGGATGACAATGGCATGCGTCGGGACGTCATCGATCTCGTCAGGGAACTCAATGTTCCGATCGTCCGCTATCCCGGCGGCAATTTCGTGTCCGCTTACAATTGGGAAGACGGCGTCGGCCCCAAGGAAGAGCGCCCGGTGCGCCTTGACCTTGCCTGGCACACGTCGGAGAGCAACGAAGTCGGACTGCACGAATTCGCCAACTGGTGCGCCTCGGCCAACACCGAGATGATGCTTGCCGTCAATCTCGGCTCGCGTGGCCTCGACGAAGCCCGCAACTTTCTGGAATACACCAATCATCCCGGCGGCAGCGAGTGGAGCGACAAGCGCATCGCCAACGGTCGCAAGGAGCCCTTTGACGTCAAGCTCTGGTGTCTTGGCAACGAAATGGACGGCCCCTGGCAGATCGGCCACAAGACCGCCGACGAGTATGGCCGCCTGGCCCACGAGACCGCCAAGGCGATGCGCGCCTTCTCCAAGTCGCTCGAACTCGTGGTCTGCGGCTCGTCAAATGCCAAGATGCCGACCTACCCCGAATGGGAAGCGACCGTTCTCGACCACACCTATAACGAGGTCGACTACATCTCGCTGCACATGTATTTCGACAACGAAGCGAATGACGCGCCGAACTATCTGGCCATGAGCGAGAAGCTCGACGAATACATCGTCTCGGTCGCCGGCGTCATCGACTATATCAAGGCCAAGAAGCGCTCCAAGAAGCAGGTTTACATCTCGTTCGACGAATGGAACGTCTGGTACCATTCCAAGGAACAGGACAAGAAGATCCTTGGCGGCAATGACGGCTGGCCCTTCGCCCCGCCGTTGCTCGAAGACATCTACAATTTCGAGGACGTGCTGCAGGTTGGCCTGATCCTCAACACCTTCATCCGTCGTTCCGACGTGGTCAAGATCGCGTGCCTGGCGCAACTGGTCAACGTCATCGCGCCGATCATGACCGTTCCTAATGGCCCGGCATGGCGCCAGACAATCTTCTACCCTTATCTCTATGCCTCGATCTATGGCCGCGGCAATGCGCTGGATCTCAAGGTGGAAAGCCCGAGCTACAGGTCCACCGTCGCGGGCGACGTCTCCTATGTCGACGTCGCCGGCGTGCACGACACGGAAACCGGACATGTCACCTTCTTTGCCATCAACCGCCATTCGAGTGAGGAAATCGAAACCGTCATCGACATCACCGGCTTCGGCGCGGCTGACATCGTTGACCATCAGCTGATGGCGCACGCGGATCTGAAAGCCGTCAATTCGGCCGAGAACCCCAACAATGTCGGGCCCAAGAAGGGGACCGGCGCCTCGGTGGCGGGCAGCAAGCTGAGCCTGGCGCTGCCACCCTATTCCTACCAGATGATCCGCCTGAAGCTCTGACTTTCACGCGCATCGTCGTGCATGCGCCGAGGAGGAGCGTCGACGTGACGGCCGATATCGAGATCAGGAATGTGAGCAAGCATTTCGGTGCCATGACGGTGCTGGACGATCTGTCCCTCTCCATCAAGGCACGCGAATTCATCGTGTTTCTTGGACCGTCTGGCTGCGGGAAATCGACGCTTCTGCGCATGATAGCGGGCCTCGAAACTGTCGATAGCGGCGAGATTGCCATCAACAACGAACGCATCGATCATCTGCCGCCGGGCAAGCGCGGCATTGCCATGGTGTTCCAGTCCTATGCGCTTTATCCGCACATGAGCGTGCGCGACAACATGGCGTTCGGGCTCGAGAATATCGGCATGTCGCGCCAGGTCATCGACGCGCGGATAAACGAGGCCGCCCGCATCCTCGAAATGGCGCACTTGCTCGAGCGCAAGCCGGGCCAGCTCTCGGGCGGCCAGCGCCAGCGCGTCGCCATCGGCCGTGCGATCGTAAAGGAGCCGAAGGCCTTCCTGTTCGACGAGCCGCTTTCCAATCTCGATGCGGCCTTGCGGACCCGTACCCGCATCGAACTTGCCCAGCTTCACCAGCGCCTGCAATCGACGATGATCTTCGTGACCCACGACCAGGTCGAGGCGATGACGCTCGCCGACCGCATCGTCGTCATGAACAATCGCAAGATCGAGCAGATCGGCTCTCCCATGGAGATCTACGAGCGCCCCGCGACCAAATTCGTCGCAGGCTTCGTCGGCGCACCGGCGATGAATTTTGTCGAGGCGACGCTCGACAGATCGGGCAGGAATGCCACGGCGAGGTTTGCGGACGGTATGTCGGTTCAAACTGAGATCGCCTCCAACCAGATGACCGATGGCAAATACACTTTCGGCATCCGTTCGGAAGATGTGCGCATCGTCCCCGCCGGACAGGGCAATGCCGATGGCATGGTGGATGTGCTCGAGCGCCTCGGCGAACGCACCTTGATCTACGCCCGGCTGGGCGATGGCCAACAGATCGTCGGTTCGGACGTCGGCAACAGCCGCGTTGCGGTCGGCCACAAGGTCGGGCTCGCCTTCGACGGCCAGAAATCGCATCTGTTCAGCGAGAACGGCCGCGCCTGGCACGCGAGGGAGGTCTGATATGGGTGACCGGCCGGCGATGCCGCGGACCACGCCTCCAGCGGCCAGCGTCAGAGTCGCAAGCGTCGATATCTACGCGCCGCAATGGCGAAACTTCATTTTCGTTGCGCCATTCCTGTTCTTCTTCACGACTCTGCTGCTCGTCCCGCTGCTCTGGGGCATGTGGTTGAGTTTCCACAAGGCCGACACTTTCTCGTCCGGAAACTTTGTCGGTTTCGGCAATTATATCAGGCTGTTTCACGACAAGGTGTTCCTGCAATCGGTCTGGAACACCTTCTACTTCGTGCTTCTGACGGTGCCGACGCTGGCACTGATTGGTCTTTTTCTCGCGCTTTGCCTCAACCGCCGTACCCGCACCGCCGCTGTGCTGCGGACCCTGTTCTTTTCTTCCTCGGTGCTGTCGGTCACAATCGTCACACTGATCTGGCGCATTGTGTTCATTCCGAATGTCGGCCTGCTGTCGACCATCTACGGATGGTTCGGTGCCACTGCCCCGGCTTTCATTTCCGATCCAAGCCTTGCCATGATCGGTATCGCCATTGCCACCGTCTGGTGGTGCATCGGCCTGCCGATGATGCTCTTTCTCTCGGCCCTCCAGCAGATTCCGCAGGATATTTACGAAGCGGCGGCCCTCGACAATGCCAATCGCTGGCAGACGTTACGCTCGATTACGCTGCCGTCGATCAAGCGCACCTTCATCCTGGTGGTCATCGTCCAGATCGTGCTGCAGTTCCAGCTGTTCGGCCAGGCCTGGCTGATGACGCGCGGCGGTCCCAACAACCTGACCAAGCCGATCGTGCTCTACATCTATGACACCGCGTTCCGTCGCTGGGATCTGGGCATGGGTGCGGCGGCGTCGGAAATCCTGTTCATCCTTATCCTGATCGCGGCCATGGCCCAGTACCTCGTCACACGCAACAAGGCAGATCGGACATGAGGGCTCCGGCCATTTCGATCAAAGGACGCGCATTCGGCGACCGCGTGTTGTTGTTCCTGGTCATCCTGCTTTCCATCGCCATGGTCGCGCCGGTTCTGTGGGTCATCGGCCTGTCGCTCAAGGAAAATGCCGAGCTGATGGCAAATCCGAATTCGGTGTTTCAGGCGCCCTATACGCTCAAGAACTACATCAACACCATCGGCACCTCGTCGGTATTCGTCTGGGTGTTCAACAGCATCATCGTCTCGGGCGGATTGACACTCGGAACGCTGATCCTGTCGTCGCTCGCCGGCTACGGCTTTGCGCGGCTGAATTTCCCCGGCCGAAGAATCCTGTTCGTGATCGTGCTCTTCGGTCTGGCGGTTCCGGAACAGGCGGTGCTTGTCGCCCGCCATCAGATCTTCAGCATGCTGAACTTCCACAACACCTATCACGGGCTCATTCTCCCGGGCCTGTCGGCTTCGTTTGGCGTCTTCCTGATGACCCAGTATTTCAAGGCCATCCCGAAGGAACTCGACGAAGCCGCCATGCTGGACAATGCCAGCCGGTTCAGGATTTTTTGGAAGATTCTTCTGCCGCTCACGGTGCCCGCTCAGGCAACCCTTGGAATCTTCACCTTCCTCGGCGCGTGGAACGACTACTTGTGGCCGCTTATCTCGGCAACCAAGAAGGATATGTACACGCTGACGGTCGGCATGGCCTCGACACAGACCAATTTCGCCCAGTCCGAAGGCATCGGCTTCCTGATGGCGCAGGCGGTGTTCGCCGGCGCGCCGATCCTGATCGTCTACCTGTTTTTCCAGAAATACATCGTCACGGCCGTCTCGGGCGCTGCGGTGAGATGACGAAATTGCCTGATGGCGGGGAGTGCGCCGCAGCGATTGAAGCATGAAGCCAGTCCAGCGTGGAGTGGCGCAGACTCAGTAGGAGGAACTGATATGAATGTGAAGAAAGTCCTGTTTGCGGTAGTCTCCGCGGGCACAATGATGCTCGCAAGCCCGAGCCTTGCAGCGACGGAATTGACCGTACAGCGCTTTTTCGGTGCCTGCGATGCCGATTTCGGCAGCAACACCGATGTCGCCAGGTCCGTAGGTGAATGCGGCATCATCACCTCGCTGATCAACAAGTTCAACGCCGACAATCCCGATGTGCACGTCAATGTCACCACCGTGGAATGGCCGGGCTATGACCAGCTGACCGCGCAGTTTGCTTCGGGCGATGCTCCCGACATCGTCACGATTCATGAATCCGCGCTTTCGGACTACCAGTCCAAGGGGCTGTTGATGCCGCTCGACGATCTCTTGAAGTCCGTCGGCGTCACACCCGACGCCTTCACGGACGCTGCGCGCAACGGCGCCACCAAGGACGGCAAGATCTACGGCCTGCCGATCGACAGCTGGACAATGCTCTATCATATCAACATGGATCTCTTCAAACAGGCCGGCCTCGTCAATGCCGACGGCACGCCGATCCTTCCGAAGTCGCCCGAGGAACTGCTCGCCCAGGCCGAACAGTTCAAGCAGAAGACCGGCAAGCCTTACTTCGTTCAGAACCTGGCCAATGAGACCGCACTCTACACGCGCAATCTCTACACCTATCTCTTCCAGCAGAATTCCGACTTCTTTGCCGATCCAAAGCATGTGAAGCTGAACACGCCGGAAGCCAAGAAGGTCGTCGAGATGTACAAGGCGATCTTCGACAAGGGCTACACCACCAAGGACCTCGACTACGGCGGCGCGATCAACGCCTTCCTTGCCGGTGGAGGTGGCGTGCAGCTCAACGGCACGTGGGTTGTTGGTGACAACAACGCCCAGTCCGAAACCAAGGGCACGGCCCTCAACAAGGGCGGCTATGCGGTCTACCCGTATCCGCAGCTATTTGCCGGCGCTCATGCGCAATATGCCGACGGCCACACCTGGGCGGTCTCACAGAAGGACCGCACGCCCGAACAGACCGCGGCCATCGGCAAGTTCCTGAAGTTCTTCGCGGACAATGACTTCGATTGGTCGCGCACCGGCCACCTGCCGGCCTACAAAGCCATCATCACCTCGGACGCCTTCAAGGCACTGCCGCATCGCAATACGATCGCCGCGGTCGCCGATCTCGGCAGGCCGCTGCCGTCAGCGGTGCAGCGCCAGTTTGCAATCCAGGACATTGTCGGCGAAGAGATGAGCGCTGCAATCACCGGCCAGAAGGACGTCGATGCCGCGCTTGCCGACATGGAAAGCCGCGTCAACGAATTGCTCGCCAACATTTGACCACAGGTTTCTCAAGAACTCTCGCGATGCCCGCGGCTGGAACAGTCGCGGGTATTTTTGCCCGATGGAAGCAGCACCGCTTCTTCAACGTTGACCCGCGAAAAGCCAATAAAATCAATTCCGCGGTACATCCTCCGGGCCACCATTGTCGTTATTTATCAATGCTTTATAGGGTGGCTCGCCACGCGGTTCGCCAATAGCTTCGCCAGGCATCGGTTTGCACGTCACGAGACGCACGACTCGATCCATCCCTGTACCGCCAGCCGAACCTGCGACGCCTCACGCGAATAGAGTTGGGCATGATGTCATCGTGACCCAGCACGTCCCTAAGCTGTCTCGTTGAGGCCTCTGCCTCTGCCAGGTAGACGCCAAGCGATTTCCTCAGCCAATGCTGGGTCAGGCCCTTCGGCAGACCGGCAAGCTTGCGCCAATGCGCCATCATTCCAGGCTCTCCATACGCCGTCACCAACACGGTCTCGCCGTGCTTGTCGGCGGAGTCGAGGATCTCGCAAAGCGTGGGGTTACAGGCCCGAAAAGTCGCTTGCCGCCGGTGCGCCCCTTATTCTTGGCCTGAGCGATATCAAATCCGTCGAACTGAGGCTCGACCCCGTCGATGATACCGCAACGCGTCACCCGTTGATCGCACCGCAGCCCGGCAACGTCGCCACGATTGCCAAGCCAAAGTGCCAGACCATAGCAAGTGCCAGCTGCGCTGCCGAGCGGCCAACGGTTTTCGAATTGTGCCGTCGCTTCGCGGGGCCGCCCGGCCACCCTATCGGAGTCATCAATACCGGCATTCTCACAATGAATTGGTCGCTTATGGAAAGACAACGAAAATAAACGAAACAGAATGACGGTTGCGAGGAAATGAATGACGGCGGAAGCAACAACAGAGGGCATGCATTGGATACAGGCGATCCGCGTTGACAGCCTGCCCGCCGGTGACGCCACGCGCATAGAACACAAGGGATCCTGCATCGCGATCTTCAATCTCGGCGGCAGGTTCTACGCGACAGCCGGCGTCTGCACTCACGCACATGCCTTCCTTTCCGAGGGCTACATCGATGGCCAGACAATCGAATGCCCACTGCATCAGGGACTGTTCCATATCCCGACCGGCATGCCGCTTTCGCCGCCGGTCACCGAGCGGCTGAAGACTTACGAAACCAAGGTCGCGGACGGCCACGTCCACGTCCTGGTGGAAGGAGGAGAGTAGCACTGACTTCTTCGGGACATATCCCGGGCTGAAACCAAAATATGGGAGGAAACCTTAAATGCTGAAATTATCTCGCCGTCATCTCTTGAAGACGGCCTCGACACTGACCGTGCTTGCTGCCGCCCCGCTGGCAATCGCTCCAGCGGCAGCCGAGGAATCGGTCCATTCCGTCATCAACGCGCTCATCAAGAAATACTCCGACGAGGCGAAGGCCGGAATGTCGAATGGGGACGTGAGCGCGCTGTTCGAAAAAGACGGCTTTCGCGATTACCTCGACGTCTATCCTGTCGGCGATCTCGCCGGCGGGTTTGTTTGGAAACCCGGCATGGGGGCAAGTTTCGTCGGCCCTTACAGCAAGCTCCAGATCAAGTCGCCGTTCACCGACTATCTGCCGCTTGCCGAAGGTCCGGTGCTCGATCCCAACAAGAAGTATCGCATAGGGCTGGTCTTCCATGGCTTCAACCATCCCTGGCTGATCAGCCTCGCGGATACCGCCGCTTGGGAGGCTGCGCGTCACTCCAACATCGAGCTCGAGGTGATCGACGCCGAGTTCGACGACAACAAGATGGGCCAGGTCATCGATACCTGGATCGCCAAGCAGTATGACGGAATCGTGCTTTGGCCGAACCGCGAAGCGCCGATGGGGCCGCCGGTCGATCGCGCCATCGCGGCCGGCATCCCGGTGGTAAGCCTTGACCGCCGGACCTCGTCCGAGCAGATCAGTTCGGAAGTGCTCGGCAACTTCTATGCCAACGGTCTGCAGCAAGGCCTCTATCTCAAGCATGCCGCGCCCGAGGGCAACATCATCTTCAACCGCAAGGATCTCGGCAGCACGGCGGACTCGATCCGCACCGGTGCCTTCCTGGAAGCGATTGGTAACACGCCCGGCTACAAGGTGCTCGCCAACTATCACACCAATAGCCAGCGCACATTGGCCTTCAAGTCGACCGCGGATGCACTTCAGGCCTTCAAGGATATCTCGGTATCGTTCAACACCGGCGGCGAGGAAGCCATGGGCGCACTTGATGCGATCCGTGAGGCAAACCGGCTGAACAGCGCCCCGGGCGGGAAGAAGATCGCGATCCTAGCCAATGACGACGCTCGTGAGGTGCTGAAGGAAATCAGGGCCGGCAATATCGAGATGGTGTCGCCCTACACGCCGCTGATCGGCGACATCGGCATCCGTGCCGTCGTCATGCATATTGGCGCCAAGGCAGGCCTCAACGAAGCACCGCCGAAGCTCATCATGACGCCCAACCTGCCTATGATCACCAAGGAGAAGATGAACATCGAGGGCATCGAGACGCTGACGCCGGACGAGTGGCCCTACGCCTACGGTCCGGAAGTCGCGGGCTGATCGCCAGCTCCCATGCGCCTGCCGGATTTCTCTCGCGAGGACCGGCAGGCCTTGACCGAAAAGGCAGGCGAGCACGTCATGACCATGAGTACTCTCGAAACCAAGGTCGCCTCACAGGCGCGGCCTACCGACGCTTGGCGGCACTTGAGCGTTGGCGACCTGAGCCGCGTCGCGGTGTTGATCGTCCTGCTTATTGCCGGGCAGGCGATCACACCGTCCTTTCTGTCACTCGCCAACATACATGTCACACTTCTTGCCGTAGCCGCGATCGGTATCATGGCCTACGGCATGACGCTGGTGGTGATCACCGGTGAAATCGACTTGTCCATCGCCGGGGTCGCGATTCTCTCCTGCGTCGCCGGCGGGCTTCTGATCCCGGCGGGCTCCGCAGCGCTCGTCATCGGCTGCACCTTGCTCACTGGCCTTGCCATCGGGTTGGTCAACGGCATTCTTGTCGCCGCATTGGGCATTCCCTCGCTGATAACCACGCTCGGCATGCTTGGCATCAGCCGCGCGCTTGCCAATATCTTCTCAGGCGGTCAGGCGCTCTATCCCGAACCGATCGGCGCCTATCTCTGGCTCGGTCGTGGCGAACTTGCCGGCGTTCCGGTACCGGTCGTGCTGCTCGTCGTGCTCGGCGCGGCTGCGGTCGCGCTCACCAGATACTCGATCTTCGGGCGCGCGCTCTATGCGACCGGCGGCAACGTCAAGGCCGCCGCATTGTCCGGCATCAATGTTGCCGGCGTGCGCACAGCCGTGTTCGGGATTTCCGGCGTCTGCGCCGCGCTCGCCGGCATGCTTGAAAGCGCCAGGCTGTCCTACATCAATCCGGCGGGCTTCGAAGGCGTGGAGCTTTCGGTTTTGGCGGTCACCGTACTGGGAGGCGCGGCGCTGTCCGGGGGCTCCGGCTCGATAACCGGTACGGTTGTGGCTGCCCTGATCATCGGCATCGTCAACAACCTTCTCAACCAGCTCGGTATCAGCATCTATCTGCAGCAGGTCGTGACCGCGGCAGTCATCCTCGCCGTCGTGATGCCTGGCATGTGGCAGCGGGGGATCGCGAAATGAGCGTCCTGGAACTCTCCACCCCGCGCGTCGCCCCCTTCCTGCGGGGGTTGCTGCGCGATCCCATCATCTGGCTGATCCTGCTGATCTTCGCAGTCGGTGCGCTGACGTCCGAGTATTACCTCACCGCGCTCAACATCGAAAACCTCATGCGCAGCATCGCCGTCATCGGCCTGTTGTCGCTCGGCATGACGGTGGTTCTGCTCACCGGCCGCATCGATCTGTCGGTCGCGGCGCTGATGATCTTTTCGGTCATTGTCGGCGTAGTCGTCATGGCCGAGATCGGCCCAATGCTGGGAAGCCGTTGGCTGGTGCGCGGCAACACCTATGCCGGTCCGATCGTCCCGGTCATTTTGATCGCGCTGGCGACGGGCATCGCGGTCGGCGCACTCAACGGCATTGGCGTAGCGTATTTCAAGGTCGCGTCCTTCATCATGACGCTGGTGTCGCTGACGGCCTTGCGCGGCTTCAACTATGTGCTCACCAATGGCCATCCCTATTATCTCAAGGCGCCGCTTTACAGCTGGATCGGCGACGGCAAGATCATCGGCATCCCGATCAGCTTCGTTGTCTTCCTTCTCGTCCTTCTTGCGCTCATGGGTTTCATAAACGGCAGCATGCGGGGCGGCCGCTTCTACGCCATAGGCGGCAACGAAAAAGCCGCGCTCTATGCCGGCATCAAGGCGCAGCGCTACGTGATGCTGGCCTATGCCATCAGCGGGTTGTGCGCCGCCCTTGCCGGCGTCATCTTCACCGCGCGGCTGAAGTCGGTCGATGCGCCGCTCGCGGTCGGTTATGAATTGACCGCCATTGCCATTGCCGTCATCGGCGGCACGGCGCTGGCTGGAGGCATCGGATCGCCCTGGCGTACGCTGCTGGGCAGCATTGCGTTTGCCGCTGGTCTCAACCTGCTCGCCATCTGGGGCGTCGGGACCTGGTATCAGAACCTCGCCATCGGCGTCGTTCTCATCTTGTCGGTCGGCTTGTCGAAGATGAGCCGCAAGAAAATACAAGCATAGACACTGGGAGGAGCGATTTCATGGGCGGACACCTTACGCTCGGCATCGATATCGGCACGACCAACGTAAAGGCGGCGGTTCTGGACACCAACACTGGCAAGCTGGTGGCGTCCGGCTCGCAGGAACATCCGCTGTTTCACCCGTTTCCCGGTTGGGCCGAGCAGGATGCGTCGAATTACTGGGGCGCCGTGGTCTCGTCCGTAAGGCAATGCCTGGAGCAAGGTCGCTTCGCAGATGACATCGCCGCCGTGGCGCTTTCCGGCCTGGTTGGCGTAACACTGCCGGTCAGCGACCAGGGTAAGCCATTGCGTCAGGCGATGATCTGGATGGACTCCCGCTCCGAAGAAGAGTGCGAAGACATCCGCCGCAGCGTCGGCGAGGCAACCATCAATAAGAACAACGGCAACCGAATTGCGCCCTGGTTCATTGACCCCAAGGCGCTTTGGATCAAAAAGCACGAACCGCACATCTTCAACGCCACGCACAAGTTCCTGTCGCCCTCCGGCTACTGCACCTACCGGATGTGCGGCAACTTCACGATGAACACCGGCGATGCGGGGCTCGCTTACGCCTACGAATATCGCGAGGAGCGCTGGAACGAGTCTGTCGCCAAGGCGATCGGCATCCCACTCGAGAAGCTGCCGCGGCTCTACCAATCTCACGAAGTGGTGGGCGAGGTGACCAGACAGGCGGCCGAGGAGACGGGGCTGCGGCCCGGAACCATCGTCGCTGCAGGCGGCACCGATATCAGTTCGGCAGCACTTGGCGTCGGCGTCACCAAAGCCGGCGAGGCCTATTACTCCATGGGCACGGGCTCCAACCTCGGCATCATGATCCCGACCGCGCAGAACGTCGAGGAGTACCGCATCCTGAAATGGCCGCACGTGCTGCCCGGCCTAACCATGTTCGATGGCCCGATGGCCTTTACCGGTGCATCGTTGAAATGGTTCCGCGACCAGTTCGGCGATGCCGAATTCCGTCTGGCCGAGCGCATGGGCCATAATGTCTTCGATCTGTTCACCGAGCAGGCCAAGCGCGTGCCGCCATGTTCCGACGGACTGCTGTATCTGCCATATCTCGGCAACACGTTGTCGCCCAACTGGAACAGCAATGCGTGCGGCAACTTTTTCGGCGTACGGCCAACGACGTCACGGGCGCATTTCATCCGCGCGCTGATCGAAGGCGTCGCCTTCGACCTTTACTCCAACGTTCGCATCGCCAATGCGGCCGGCGTCAAGGTCGACGGTTTGATCCTGAACGGTGGCCCGACGAAGAGCCGATTCTGGAACCAAATCACCGCCAGCGTGGTGAACCTGCCGTTGAAGACGCCCGACATCGGCGAAGCCGCCCCGATTGGCGATGCCATTCTTGCCGGCGTCGCCGCTGGGATCTACAAATCGCCGACCGAGCCTCTTGCGAGCATTGTTCGCATCAAGGAGACGATCGACCCCGATCCGAAACTGCACGAGCGTTACCAGGATTTCTTCGAAGTCTGGTCGTCGATCTACGAGAATCTGCGCGGCGACATGGATCGCCACCGTGCGCTCCTCAACAAATATCATTCGGCGTGATAGCGATGAGTGCCCTGCTGCTCGAGGTCGAATCGATCCGCAAGACATATCCGGGTGTCATTGCGCTCTCCGACGTGACCTTCGATCTGAAGGCCGGCGAGGTGCATGCGCTGGTCGGCGAGAACGGTGC
The DNA here is from genome assembly GCF_033977165.1 of Mesorhizobium captivum. Taxonomy (NCBI): domain Bacteria; kingdom Pseudomonadati; phylum Pseudomonadota; class Alphaproteobacteria; order Hyphomicrobiales; family Phyllobacteriaceae; genus Mesorhizobium; species Mesorhizobium captivum. The sequence continues at coordinate 39,536 of NZ_JAVIJB010000022.1, read as the reverse complement.
CGGCAAGTCGACGCTGCTGTCGGTCATGAATGGCCTCGTCGCGCCCGACAGCGGCGAAATCAGGATCGACGGACAGCGTGTGGTTCTCAATGATCCCACGGTGGCGCTCGCCAACCGATTGGCACTGGTCCACCAGGAGCTGGTGCTATGTCCTAACCTGAGTGTTGCCGAGAACATCTTTCTCGGCCGTGAACCGGCCGGCCGTCTCGGCAGGACGCGCGCTATGCTCAACCGCATGGCGAAGGACCTGCTCGACGAAATTCATGTCAGCCTTGATCCTTCGCGGGCCGTCGGCGAGCTCAGCCTCAATGAGCAACAGATCGTCGAGATATGCCGCGCTTTGGCGAGCCGTCCGCGCGTCCTCGTCTTCGACGAGCCGACCGCCTCGCTGAACGATGACCAGGTCGGGCATCTCCTCGCCATCATTCGCAAGCTGAAGGCCAACGGCCTCGGCATCGTCTACGTGTCGCACCGGTTGAGTGAGGTGATGCAGATTTCGGATCGCGTTACCGTGCTCCGCGACGGCCACGTCGTCGCCACCCGGGACATTGCCGGCTTGAACGAGGCTGCTCTTGTCGCGTTGATGGTCGGGCGTGAACACAAGCCGGGCCAGTCCGCTTACAAAGAGAGGCGCTGTGGCGACGTCGCGCTGGAAGCAAAGGGGATCGGCAAGGCCCGCGTCTTCGACGATATTTCCCTGCAGGTGCGGGCGGGCGAAATCGTCGGCATTGCCGGATTGCTTGGCTGCCAGCGCGAATCAGTCGTGCGCGCGATCTTCGGCGCCACGTCTATCGATCGCGGCGAGATCCGCGTTCATGGACACAAGGTGCAACTGCGCTCTCCACGGGACGCCATTGCCTTTGGCATCGGCTTCATGCCTGCCGATCGCAAGCGTGAGGGCCTCGTCCTGCCGATGAGCGTTGGCGACAATATCGGAATGACGATCCTGCGTCGCCTCGGCCGCCTCGGTTTCATGAAGCGTCGGCAAAGAAACGCGACGGCCAACGGCCTGGTGCGCACATTGGCAATCAAGATCAACGGCCTGTCGCAAGTGGCGTCACAACTGTCCGGTGGAAACCAGCAGAAGATCGTCATTGGCAAATGGATCGCACGCAGCGGCGACATTGTGATCGCCGAGGACCCAACCCGCGGCGTCGATGTGGGCGCCAAGTTCGAGATATGGCGCGCCATCCAGGATCTGGCGGAAGAGGGCAAGGCAATTCTGCTGCTAACCACAGAACTGCAGGAGATGATGGATGCCTGCGACCGCATCCTCGTCATGAGCCGCGGTCGGGTGACCGGACATTTTCACCGCAAGGACTTCTCCGCGGAAGCAATCGCGCATTGCTTCGTGGCCTGACGCCGAACCGATAACGCCATGGGAACAATGAATTTTTCTTCGATGTGGCGACCCGTTAGACCTATCGCGACAAGTGCAATCTGAAGGAGGATCGGCATGCAAGGCGATAATTCCGCGAGCTATGCTGGGATCGGCGGCATCGGCAGCAAGATATGGCCGCTGACGGGACCGGAGATCATTTCACGCGACAAGCTGAAGACGCTTCGCACGCGATCCAACGGACCGGGGCTGATCAGATTGGCGGTGCATCTCACGGCCCTGGCTCTAGGCGTACTCGCCGTCTACTTCTCCGCCGGGACGCCGTGGCTGCTGATACCCGCAATGCTCGCTTATGGCATCGTCATCGTGCTGCTGTTCGCGCCCTTGCATGAATGCTCGCACGGCACCGCTTTCCATTCGCGATGGATCAACCACATCGTTGGATTTGCGGTCGCAGCCTTCACATTCCGTCCGTTTCTCTACTTCAAATACCGGCATGCCGCGCATCATACGTTCACTCAGCACGAGGACCATGATCCAGACATCGTGCCGTTTCCGACATCGCTTCGCGATTATTTCGGGCAGATAATCGGCCTCTCCTTCTGGCCGAAGCTGGTCGGCACGCTTTGGCGCGGCACGACCGGGCGCTTCACTGAGGAAGAACGCGAATTTCTGCCAAAATCGGTCTGGAAGCAGGTGATGCTGGAGATACGGCTGCTCGCCCTGCTCTATGTCGCCATCACTGCCGTCTCGATCTATTTCGCCAGCACGATCGCGCTAGTGTATTGGCTGTTGCCCCGAGTGATGGGAGAGCCCGTGCTGCGCGCCATCCGCATGGCCGAGCACACCGGCGCCGAAGAAAGTCCGAACCTGCTTGCCAATACCCGTACCACTTTGGCGAACCCGTTGCTCAGGATGCTCTACTGGAACATGCCGTTCCATGCGGAGCACCACCTCGCTTCCTCGGTGCCGTTTCATGCGCTGGGCCGGCTTCATGACGAGGTCTCGCCGCATCTTCAATGCGTCAGCAAGAGCTATTTCCACGTACATCGCGAGATCATCCGCGAGGTGCTGAGGAATGGTCGTGCCGGCGCGACGCCTGCCGGGCAGGGAGCGTGAACGGCAGTGGTGAGCGCAGGACGAAAAGCCGGCGTTGTCATCGTCGGTGGAGGACATGCTGGCGGCCGCGTCGCGGAGAGGCTGCGGCACGGCGGCTTCGTCGGACCGATCGACGTGGTCGGGGCTGAAACGGAGCTGCCTTACGAGCGGCCGCCGCTATCCAAGGGCGTGCTGACATCGGCGGGCGTACCAGCAAATGCCTATCTGCTATCGCCGGCTCGTTGGAACGAGATAGGCGTACGGTTCCATCTGGGGGCCGAGGCGATCGGCATCGACAGGCGGGAGAAGGCCGTGTCGCTCGCCGACGGAGCAAGTCTCTCCTATCGGAAACTGGTGCTGGCGACGGGATTGTCGCCCCGCCGGATCCTATCCCTCGAGCCCGTCGCGGCGCGCACGCTCTATCTTCGCTCATTCGCCGATGCGCTCATGTTGCGCAACCGCATCATACGTGGCGCGCGGGTGGTGCTTGTCGGGGCGGGGCTGATCGGCCTGGAAGTCGCCGCAAGCGCGGTCAAGCTCGGCGCGGCGGTGACGGTTCTGGAGGCCGCCGAGCGCCCCTTGAGCCGATTGCTTCCGCCCTATCTTTCGCAATGGCTCGCCGAGCTTCATGAGCGGGCAGGCGTGCGTATTCTCTGTGGCCGTCAAGTCGTTTCCTCCGAGGCGCTGGGAACCGTGGGACGCCTCCATCTCGATGACAGAACGATACTGGAGGCCGACCTTGTCCTGGTCGGCATCGGCGGCACGCCGAACGACCGGATCGGCGGCAATGCTGGCCTGCATGTCGACAATGGCATTGTCGTCAACGAATTTGGGCAGACCAATGATCCCGACATTTTCGCCGCGGGCGATGTCGCGGCTCATGAGAACCGTGTCTTCGGTCAGCGCTGGCGGCTGGAGTCGTGGAAGAATGCGGAAGACCAGGCGGCCGTCGTTGCGTCCTATCTATGCGGCAATCCATCCCCCTACAGCGAAGTGCCCTGGTTCTGGACGGATCAATATGACCTCAACGTTCAAGTCGCTGGAATGCCGGGCGCCCGAGAGCCGGCATTCGAGCGTGGCAAGCCAGGCGACCGTTCCTATCTCGCATATTTCATGGCTGGCGGCCGACTGATCGGCGCAATCGGCGTCGGTTGCGGCCGCGACATCCGCATCGCGCGCGAGATGATCAAGGCAGGCGGAAGGCCGGACGGCGCCGAACTCGTTCGCAAGGGGTTCACGCGCTTCTGCGATGAAGTCGACAGGCAAGCATCATGATCCGTTCACCCGCAGCGATCTGCTTCGAAATCCACCGGCCGCTCGCAATAGAAGAAGTGCAAGTGGCGCCGCCCGGTCATGGCGAAGCGCTCGTCGAGATCGTTGCTTCGGGCCTTTGTCACACGGACCTCACCGCGCTCGACGGCGTCAACGCGACCAGCGTCTATCCTCTCATTCCCGGGCATGAGGGTGCGGGCCGAGTGGTCGAAGTAGGCGAGGGGGTATACGATCTCAACCCCGGGGATCACGTCATTCCGCTCTATGGCCCGGAATGCAGAAATTGTCGCATGTGCATGAGCGGGCGGACCAATCTTTGCTGGACCATCAAGCCGACGCGCGACCGAGGCGTCATGCCGGACGGCACGTCGCGTTTTTCGATTGGATCGCAGCCGGTGCATCATTTCATGGGCACCTCGACCCTCTCCCGCTATACGGTCGTCCCTGAGATCGCGTTGGCGAAAATCCGTAAGGATGCACCGCTGGACAAGGTCTGCCTGTTCGGTTGCGGCGTCACGACGGGCGTAGGCGCGGCGCTGGCCGAGATCCGCGAGGGTGACGCCGTTGCCGTCTTCGGGCTGGGCGGCATTGGCATCAATGTTGTGCAAGGGGCGCGGCTCGCCGGTGCCGGAAGGATCATCGGCATCGATGTGACCGACGGCAAATCCGGAATGGCCCGCTCCTACGGCATGACCGACTTTGTCAACGCCTCACGCGAAGGCGACAAGGTCGTGCAGGCGGTTCGCGATCTCACCAATGGCGGCGTCGACGTTGCATTCGAATGCACGGGCATCGTGCCGGTCATGCGGCAGGCCTTCGATTGCTGCCAGCCGGCCTGGGGCACGGCTGTGTTGCTCGGTGTCGAGCCGCCCGGCGCCGAAATGGGATTCCCACCGGTAGGCGTCCGCTACGGCCGCACGATCCGCGGCAGCTATTTCGGTGGCGTCAAGGGGCGCAGCGGGCTGGGCAAGCTGATTGACTCTTACATGGACGGCCGGCTCGATCTCGAGCGGCAGATCACACATTGTCTGACGCTCGACGAGGTCAATCGCGGCTTCGATCTGATGCGAGCGGGAACATCGGTGCGCAGCGTCGTTCACTTCGAATGAATGGCGCGAATTCCAGTAAGGAATATGGCTACGTCTTCCGCGACCGCCATCCGGAAAGAACGGACGTCTATAGGCTCTTCGATGAGGCGAGCGCCGCCGCCCGCAGTTCACTGACATGCCGGCGCAATGTCGCCTATGGTGCGCATCCGCGTGAGGTGTTCGACCTGTTTCCGGCCGGCGAGGGGGCGCCGCTGGTGATTTTTGTGCATGGCGGCTACTGGCAGAGCCTCGACAAGGACCGTTATTCCTTCGTCGCCTCTGCGCTCGTTCGGCACGGCTTCTCCGTGGCGCTGCCAAACTATCCGCTGGCGCCGGAGACACAGATCGACGCAATCGTTGCAGGCATTGGAGCCTGCCTGCCGGCGATCCTGCGAGCCCTTGAGAAGCCCCCGGCTTTCTGGATCGCGACCGGCCATTCCGCTGGTGGTCATCTTGCTGCCACACTCGCCATGAGAAGCCTCATGGCAGGCGCGCCGCTGGCGGGCTGCGTTCCGATCAGCGGCATCTTCGATGTCGAGCCGCTGGCAGAGACGTCACTCAATGCGGCGCTTGGGCTCGATCGCGAGCGGGCCGCGGGGCTCAGCCCGATCCGCTGGCCGGTGCCGCATTGCCGGCTCGCGGCCATCGTCGGGACGGACGAGACCCAGGAGTTCCGCGAGCAGTCTCAGCGGTTCGCTTCCTATTGGAGCGGCCCGGGCCGGCACGCCGAACTGGTTCCGATGCACGGAAAAAACCACTATACGATATTGTGCGATCTGTTGGAGGAACGCTCGGAAATCGCTGGAGGAATCGTGCGGATGGCTGAGGCCTTTCGCAGGGAGACAGGTCGTGGGCGGCATTAACAAGCTTCATTTCGTCAATTTCAGCCAGCTGCGTTCCTTCTATGCGGTAGGTCGCGAGCTTAGCTTCACGAAGGCTGCCGACCTGCTCTGCATCGGCCAGCCGACGGTGACCACTCAGGTCAAAGCGCTTGAAGAAACCTATGACGTTCAGCTTTTCTTGCGATCTCCGCGCGGCCTGAAGCTGACGGATGCCGGAGAAGCGCTTCTGACCGTGGCGCGCCAGATCTTCTCGCTAGAGGAGCAGGCGGTCGGTATCTTGCGCGCCGAAGGCAATCAAATATCTGGTAAATTGCGCGTCGGCACAGTGGGCCCATTCTTTGTGATGGAGCTGCTATCGGCGTTTCACGCTAAATATCCCCTGGTGCAGGTCTCGCTTGAAAGCGGCAATTCCGACGCCGTCTATAACAAGCTCATGAACTACGAGGTGGATGTCGCCATTATCGGCCGGGACTATGACGATCCGCGTCTCGACCTCATCCAGCTCGGTCGCCATGAAGTCATCATTTTCGTCCACCGAGATCATCCGTGGGCGGGTCGGCAGCAGATCGATCTCGAGGAACTCGATGGGCAGCGGATGATTTTTCGCGAACCAGGTTCGATGACGCGTCGGGCGCTGGAGAAGATGCTGGAATTGCATCGGGTCCGACCGAACGTGGTCATGGAGATCCCGCGCGATGGAGTCCGCGAAGCGGTCGCGGCGGGCTTGGGTGCCGGCATTGTGTCAAAGACCGAGTTCCAGTTCGACGACCGGCTGACGCCATTGTCCATCGCAGACCACAAACCATTCACCGAATCCTTCGCAACGTGCCTGAAGGCGCGTCAGGGGCTTCGCCCGATCGAGGCCTTCATGAAACTTGTGACGGAAGTTTCGAACCTGAAGTTCAACCGGATGGCCGCCAACGCGCAGGAAAAGAATGAATCTCAACCATACGCGTCAGCATGACAGGTGCTTAAGGCTATCGGCGGAAGCAGCGGCGGGCCGGTCCCGACCCAAGGTTTCCGGCGCGACGCGGACTTTCGGAATCGGATGTCATGACCCAAGCCGTCTCGCAGTCCCGAATGGGAAATGGCTCTAAGCTCCGGAAGGCCGTCCTTCGGTTCCGCTTCCTGATTGGCCTTCTGCCTTCGCCAAACTGACCTCCAGGCGCTCGATCAGCGCCCGATAACGCGGATGATCGCGCAGAGGATTCATATCCACGTCCTGCGCCATCCAGCGCACTTGCTGCAATCCAAGCTGCGGCACGCAGCGCTCCAGCGTGTCGATCGCCTTTTCGACGACGCCGATCGCCGCCAGGAAACACGCGACATTGTAGTGGCTGTTATAGTCCTCGGGGTCGATGGTGATCGCGCGGTCGGCCCACTGGAGGGCGCGTTCGTCCAGGCCGAGATTGTGGAGGATGTAACAACCATAGGCATAGGCTGCCCCATCGTCCGGATAGAGCTGCATGGCTTTCTCGATGCGGGTAAGCAACTCCCCTGAAAGCCTGTGGGCTTCCTCCTCGTCGCCCAGGGTCTTGCGGCAATCCCATAGCATGCACATTGCACCATAGCTGTTGCGATCAACCTCCGCCGCCTTCTCGTAGGCGGCCGCGGCCTCTGCAAACTTGCGCTCCATGCGCAGCACGTCGCCCAAGGTCCTGTGCGCCTCGTAGAGATCGGGATCGAGAGCGATTGCTCGCCGGCAGGCGGTGCCTGCGAGCTCGATTTGCTCCTCCTGGAAATGCGCCATCGCGTGGGCCACGTGAGCTTCCGCCAGCGTCGAGTCCAAGGCCAGCGCGCGCTGAGCCTCGGCGCTCAAGGTGACAAGGTTTGCGCTGGGATCTCCGGATCTCAGCAACATGCCTTCAGCTAGCGCCAGCCCGGCCCGCGCCAGCGCATATTCGGGATCGATCTCGAGCGCCCGCTGGTAGAGGCGTCGGGCGGAAAGGTGATTGCGACGGCCCAGGCGCAAGAAATGCTGCCGTCCCATGAGGTAATATTGATAGGCTTCGACGTTCTCGGTCGTGCGCTTGCCGATGGCAGCATACTCGGCCGGCATCAGCCGGATCTTCAGGGCATCGACGATGGCCCGCGCGATCTCGTCTTGGAGCGCAAATATGTCGTTGAGATCACGGTCGTAGCGCTCGGCCCACACATGGTGCCCACTCATCCCGTCGATCAGCTGCGCGGTGATGCGAACGCGACTACCCGCCTTGCGTACGCTGCCTTCCAGCACATGCGAAACGCGCAATTGCCGCGCCGCTTCGCTGACATCCATCGACTTGCCTTTGAGGGTAAAGGTCGTGTTGCGCGCGGTGACTGCCAGCGCCCCGACCTTGCTGAGGTCCGTAATGATGTCCTCGGTGATGCCGTCAGAGAAATATTCCTGCTCTGGGTCGCCGCTCATGTTGGTGAAAGGCAGCACGGCGATCGATGGTCGGTTGCGGAACAGAAGCGCATCCTTGGCCGGCGGCACGGACGAGCTGGTGGGGGATTGCTCAATGGACATGACACGGTAAGCGCGTACCGGCTCCGCAATGTTGTGAACCCGTTGCTCGCCGATATCCGTATAGACGTATTCGAGTTTGCCTTTTACTTGATCGTAAATGGCGCGCCCGATGCAAACGCCACCAGGCTCCGCGAGCTTTTCAAGCCGTGCCGCGATGTTCACACCGTCTCCGTATATCGTGTCGTCTTCGACGATCACGTCGCCGAGGTTTACGCCCATACGGAACGCCATACGCCGGTTTTCGGGGAGCCCGGCGTTCTCGCCGCCCAGCTCGCGCTGCAGCTCGATCGCACACTGCACGGCGTTAACCGCGCTCCCAAACTCGATCAGCAAGCTGTCCCCGGCCGAGCCGACGATGCGTCCGTGGAACCGGGCGATTTTGGGCTCGAACACCTCAGCTCGGAGCCGCCTCAACCGTCCCAGCGTTCCCGACTCGTCGGCCGCCATCAGCCGCGAGTAACCTGCCACGTCGGCAGCCAAGATCGCCGCAAGCCTGCGTTGCTCTTCTCGCAAGGAACGGACCTCCCGCCAGTTGGAACAATCTTAGCCTAAGAAACGGCGCGAGCGAGCCCTTGTTCATCGCTGATTGAAACCTGCAAGCTCAGCGGTGTCGAGCCGCTCGGCTACCTTGCCGATGTCCTCGCCAGGATCGTCAACGGCCACCCCAACAGCCAGATCCATGACCTGCTGCCTTGGGCCTACATCGGGCTCCCGAGCTTAAGGCCGTGTCTGAGTTCGGGTGATACGCGGCCTCGCCAACTCATTCGGCTAGTTCAAGACGCCCCTGAGCTCGCCCCTCGATCGCCTTCAGGAAATGGTCGGACGTCGATGTCCATCCAAAGAGTATCTGCACGAGCGTGATCGAGGCATCATGATTGCTCCTTGAGGCGTCCCAAGCAATGGGCTCGCTGGTGCAATCCGTCAGCAGTATGCAGTGATAGTCCCTGAAGAAGGCATCCCGAATTGTCGATTCCACACACACGCTGGTCGTGCATCCCGTCACGATGAGGTGTTTGACGCCTGCGGTCTTTAGAACAGAATCGAGTTCGGTCTCGTAGAAGCCGCTGAACCGTGTTTTGTAGAGAACGACATCTCCTGCCTGTGGCTTGAGGTCGTCGACGATGTCTGTTCCCCAGGTGTCGCGGATCAGAATCCGGCTCTCGTTGCCATCCGGCGTTATTATGCTCTCACCGACCCCAAAGACCTGGAGGTGTCGGATACGGTTGGGGGCGTCCGACCTCCCAAGGTCCGAGAGGTCTGACAAATACCCCATCTTCAGATAGACGACGGGCACTCTCAAGTTGCGAGCGGCAGCGATTACGCTGGCAGTAGGGCCGACAGCCCTCTGGATCCCGGAGATATCGATTCCGGCTCTGTCGAACATTCCACCCTTGGAGCCGAAGTCATTCTGCATGTCCACGACGAGAACTGCAGCGTTAGCAGGATCAATTGAAATAGGTTGAGGCTTCGCGTCGATGACAAGTGGATGCATCATTGCCCTCCCACCAGCATGAGGTGTCGCTCTTTGCGCCGTTGGCTATCATGACCCGCCACCTACATCGCGTCAACAAAGGGGGAGCTACATCCCTGCTTGGCGGCCTAAGAACAGCGGTTACCCTTGTTCGGATGCCTGGAATCCAAAATTGGCATTAAGGAAGCATATCGGAGCGAAATTCGACTGCGCGGCAGGTCGCAGAACCATACGGAACAATGCGGGAAGATCAACGATAGGCGCGTGCCGTTTACGGACGAACGCGGATGACCGTCTTCCCCTTGCGCCGCTCGGTCGGGTTGAAGGCGGCGACGGCTTCGTCGAGGGTCGCGATGTTGCCGATATTCTTGCGCAGTCGTCCGTCCCGCACCCGCTGGACGATCTCACACAGTTGGGCACGGTCGGACTCGACAACGAAGTCGACCGCCAGGCCGTCGTCGGGCCGCGCCTCTGGTGGGCCGACGACCGACACCAGTGTTCCTCCGGCTCGAATCAGGCCTGCAGAGCGCTTCTGGATGTCGCCGCCTATGACATCGAACGCCAGATCGACCCGGCCGACGTCTTCCAGAGGGTCGTTATCGAGGTCAACAAACTCCTGCGCACCGAAGTCGAGTACCGTCTGACGGTCGGCGGTGCGCCCGGTTCCGACGACGTAGGCGCCGGCCTCGCGCGCCAGTTGCACCACCATCGAACCGACTGCGCCGGCCGCGCCGTGGGCGAGGACGCTCTGCCCCGCCCGAAGACGGCCATGCTGGAACAGCCCCTGCCATGCGGTCAGTCCCGAGATCGGCAGGCTAGCCCCCACCGTGAAGTCGACGTCGCCCGGCAGCGGCGCGAGGTTGCGTGCCTCGATAGCTATATACTCCGCCAGGGTGCCGTCACGATACCAGTCGGCGAGGCCGAACACCCGCTGTCCCAGCGACAGTCCTGCTGTGCCGTAGCCGAGAGCTGTGACCACCCCGGCCAGTTCGTGTCCGGGGATCGACGGCGTCCGGTCACGGTCGAGGCGATCGGTCCAGGTCGAGGGCCAGGCTAGCTCCGTCGGGACGAATCCCGACGCATGAACCTGAACGACCACGTCGTTTATCGCCGCTTGCGGCTCCGGCCGCTCCACCAGCCTCATTCCGGCCGTTCCAGAGGCCTGGTCCGTCACAACAATTGCCTTCATCGTCCATCTGCCTGTGCGTGGTAGGTCTTCTGGATGAGGCGCGCAAAAATCAACACTGCGGTACAAAGCATCTGCTTCTCACATTAAAAGGGAGCGTTGTTCTAAAGCCACCTTGCCACTGTTACCGGCGCGATGAAACCCGCATCGGGTGTCCATGGACGAGCGGACACGCATTCTGGAATCCGGAGCTGGCCAGCGCCGAGGATCAGGGCGCCAAGCGTGGGCGAATCTGGCCAAGGACGGGAAAGAGCTTGTCCGACATGATCAGCGGCTCCGCAATGTCGCCATCGACGGTGGTTGGTGAATTGGCGGGTGGTCGGATACGTCCGGCCGAGTTGTGGCGCCTATCCGCCGGAAAATGAAATTTTCCGCGCCATTTTCATCTGCCGCCGGCGTGGCCTCTGCCAACGCGGCGTCGATCAGCATCGCCATGCGAGTGTGGATCGGGGACTTGATGCAGGCTGGATCCGTAGCCGCGGCATCGCCGGCAATCGCCATCGCCTGACATCTGCAGCCGCCCCAGTCGACCTCGCGACGCTCGCAGCTTCGACACGGCTCTTGCATCCACTCGGTGCCGCGGAAGGCATTGAATGCCGGTGAATCGGTCCAGATTTCGGCAAGCGTGCGCTCTCCGAAGCGCTCGAAGCGGAGCGACGGAATGGTCTGCGCGGCATGGCACGGCAGCACCGTGCCGTCGGGCGTCACCATGAAGGCGTCGCGCGCCCAGCCGCCCATGCACGGTTTGGGATAGGTGGCAAAATAGTCCGGCGTGACGAAATCGATGTTGATGATGCCGGCGAGTCGTTCGCGCGCCGTCGCGACGACGTCCGCCTGCCGGTAGACCGCAGCAAGATCGGGCATCAGCGCATCGCGATTGGCCAGCGCCCAGCCGGCATACTGGACGTTGGCGATCTCAAGCCGCTCCGCGTCCAGCGAAAGGGCAAGATCGATGAACTCCGGCACTTCCTCGATATTGTGACGGTGGATTGGCGCATTGATGGTAAGCGGCAGGCCGGCCACCCGCGCGCGGCGTGCCGTCTCCAGCTTCTTTTCGTGGCTGCCCCGATGGTTGCCGATGCGATCGGTGGTTGCCGGCCGGGCCCCCTGAAAGCTCAGTTGCAGGTGGTCGAGCCCGGCTTCGGCAAACGCCTCGATGCGGCCTTCGGCTATGCCGATACCGGCGGTGATGAGGTTGGTGTAGACACCGCGAGCCGAAAGCCCGGCGATCAATTGCTCCAGGTCTCGGCGAAGCGTCGGCTCGCCGCCGGACAGATGCACCTGCAGAACACCGAGATCGGCGGCCTGCGAGAAGAGATCGAGCCAGGTCTGCGTGTCGAGCTCGCGATTGGCTTTCAGCAATTCGAGCGGGTTGGAGCAATAAGGGCACTGCAGCGGGCAGCGATGCGTCAGTTCCGCCAGCATGCCGATCGGAGGAAGAATGGGCTCGCTCATAGCTTCACCAAAAGCTTGTCGGACCATTCCTGCAGAAAGGCGATGACGTCGGCCGTCACGGCCTCCTGATCGGCGTCATAGTCGGAGGCAAGGTGGGCGATGATGTGGCCGACGGTGGACCGCCCATCGCAGCGGCGCAATATGTCGAGGCTGATATCGTTCGGCCAGAATACCTTCTCCGGCGAAAGCACGGCGAAGGCCTGCCGCACCGGGTCGTACTGTATGCGCACATGCTTGGGCAGCGATGGCACCGATTGCAACGACACGACGGTTCTTTCGCGCAGCGCTATCATCAGACCGACTCCGGGCGGAAGGCGCCGGGCGGTATATTTCCAGGCGCGCCATAGGCATGTTGAAGCGCGTCGAGCATGGCCCAGAGTATATCGCATTTGAACACCAGCGCATCGATCGCCTGCTGCTGGCGCTCCGCCGTATCGGCATGGCCCAGCACGTAGGCGAGGGCGAAGTCGGCGTCGCGCGATGCCTGCTCGGGCCGCCGGCTGAAATAGGCCAGCGTATCCTCGGTGATGTAGTCGTATTTCGCCAGCATCGCCGGCACGCGCTCGCCGATGATGCGCGGCGAGAACATCTCGGTCAGCGAAGACGCGACCGCCTCGAGCAGCGTCCGGTTCGCGCAGAAGGAAAGGTAGGCGCCGACGGCGAAACGGGTCGCCGGCAGCGCCAGCCTTTCGCTCTTGACGGCTTCGGCATCGAGCCCGAGCGAGGTTGCCAGATGCAGCCAGCGCGCGATGCCGCCGCTCCAGCCGTCCCCGCCGTCGTGGTCCTCGATGCGTTTGCGCCAGGCGGCGCGAAACGCCGGATCCTCGGCATGTGCAAGAATCATGGCGTCCTTGCGCGGAATGACGGCCTGGTAACAATAGCGGTTCAGCGCCCAGGCCTGCATTTCGGCCTTCGACAGGGCGCCGCTGGTCATTCTGTGATGAAAAGGATGGCGGTTGTGATAGCGCTCGTCACCGACCTGCCGCAGCGCGGCCTCGAGCCCGCTCTTGGACAGGCCACCTCTGGCCGCGTCGCGGAAATCGCTCAAAATTCCATCTCCATCCCATCGCTGGCGACTTCCCAGCCAGCCGCTTTGACCGCCGCGTGCTCGGCGGAATTCTCGTCGAGAACAGGATTGGTGTTGTTGATATGGACGAAGATACGGCGGCCGATCTTCACATCGGCCAAGCCGGCAATCGAACCCGCCTCCCCAGACATTGCGATGTGCCCCATGCGCGCACCGGTTTTCTGGCCGACGCCGGCAATGATCATCTCGTCGTCCGTGTAGACGGTGCCGTCGAACAGAAGGTAGGCGGCATCGGCCAGACGAGAGCGCAGGGAGGCATCGATGCGCGCGCAGCCCGGGATGTAGAAGACAGCGCCGCGGCTGCCGGTGCCGGTGATGCGGACTCCGATCGTGTCGCCCGTGTCGGAGCTGAAATCGGCGCTAGGATCGCCTCTTTGCTCGAGATAGAGCGCGATCTTCCCGGGCACGGGAAAGGCGTCGACGACCACACCGGTCTCATGGCCGTCCGCATTGCGGATCGCCAGTTCCTCCGTTGGCGCCAGGAGGCGCCGCGGCACGATCGCCGGATCGAGAACATTGAAAATCGAATTCGCCTCCAGCGTCGCCAGCACCTGTGCCGTCGCATAGATTGCGAAAGGCTCTCGTTCACGCAGGCTGAGCAGGCCGGCGATATGGTCTATGTCGGCGTTGGTCAGCACCACCGCGCGGATAGGCGTCGAACGCAGCGGCGCGTCGGCCGCGGGCTGCAGTTCAGGCGTTTGCGCAATCTGCTGGCGAATGTCGGGCGACGCGTTGAAGAGAACCCAGCCTGCCCCGTCCGCCGATGCGGCAATGGATGATTGGGTTCGCGAATGCACGCTGGACATCCCGGCGCGAGCCGCGCGGCTCAGGCGATAGTTGCAGTTCCATTGCGGAAAGCCGCCTCCGGCCGCCGATCCGATGATCTTCACGCGCATGGCAAATGCCTGCTCCGCAGCCCATTTGACTGGCTTCTCGGCGGTAAACGGCTTCGCGTCCGCGTTTCCTGCAGCAAAGCGCTCACATGCAACTGGGTGCATGCCCCTGTTGTCAGGGACATGCACCCTTGCGGCCTACTTCCTGGGAGGAATTTCAGCAGGCAGGTACCGCGAAATTTCGAAGCCCGCAGCAACCTGGCACATGGTCGGTTTCTTCCAGCTCTTCTTCTTCATGGCATTCTCCTCTTTGCCGGCCCGAAGGGGCGGGTCATGTCGTTGGTGCCATTGCGGGCAATGCAATGGCTCGTCCATCACTTCACAAATGGACAAATGAAACACTGGGTTCTCAAACAACTAAAGAAAACTATCTGCCTCGAAGATCAGTTCCTTCCTCCATCGCCTCTGCAATTTCGCGCCGATCAAGCTCACCCCGGCGTCGCCGTGATCGCGTTGTCATGTTCGTCGATCAGCGGCACGTTGTAGTCGAGCAGGAGCTTGTTGATCTCTGCCTGGTTCTCCCGGATCACTTTGTTGAGCGTGCGTTTCCATTCCTGGTCGGATGGACGCACTCCCATGGTGATGCGGTAGGACATGCGCGAGCCGGTCCTTTCCTTGACCAGCGGGACGATCGCAACATTCGCCTTGAGTTGCTTGGCATAGTAGCCTGCCATCGGTCCCCACAGGATCGCTGCGTCGATCTTGCCGGCAAGCATGTCCTTGATCACAACCTCTCCCATCGACGGGGTGACGCGCGTATCGACGGCCAGCGGGTAGATTTTTGCCGTTCGCAAGAGTTTGTTGGCGGCCATGTTGGCAGTCGGCGGCGTGCGTTCGACGACGCCAATCCTCTTGCCGGTGAGTTTCGGATCCTCGATCGTCTCGACACCCTCGAGGTCGTCGCCCTTCGGATGCACGAGCACATAGGAGGAGCGATAGTAGGCATTGGTGTTCTGCACCAGCTCATCACCCTGGGCATAGCCCATGATGACGTCGCATCGGTTGGCGGCAAGCGTGTTGCGCACGAAGCCGATGACGGTCGGAAACCATGTGTAGGCGACCGACTTCCTTCCCGTCTTCCTGGCAACCAACTCAGCCAGCTTGTTTTCGAAACCTTGGCCGTTCTGGTCGGTGAACGGCATGTTCGAGGGATCGGCGCAGACGCGCAGCGTATCTGGGTCGACCAGTTCGCCCGCTGCTCCGAGGCCTGCGCTCTGCGCCTGGGCGTTCGACGGCGACATGGCGAGTGCGCCGAGGATCAGCAAGATAACGCGCGGGTTCGATGCAACGCTTGCGGTCACTTCATCCCCCCATGCAGGATTTTTCGGCATCCTTGGCCGCCTGAGCCTTGTCTTCGTGCTTGGGCGGCCTGCCACGGGGTGCCACGCCGTCGGCGCGGGCGCGCAGATAGACGTAGAGATCGTCCATGTAGCAATAGACGTTCTTGTTGTCGCCAAAGGCAGGCATGACGTTTTCCTTGCCGCTGCCGGTATTCTTGCGGCCCTGGGCGACGATCGAGAGGAAAGTGGGGTAGTCGATGTTTTTCAGGCTGTTCGCCAGGGCCGGCGCGTAGCTCGAACCCGTTCCGTCCTGTCCATGACAGACATGGCAGTCCGAGTGATAGCGGCGATAACCGCTGAACGTATACCAATCCACGGTTCCGTTTTCGATCTTGTAGGTTGGATTTCCATCCGCGTCCAAATACTTGCCGCCCTCGTCCTTCACCGCCTTGGCTTTTTCGGCGCTGTCCTCGGCCCACGCCAGACTTGAGCCGGCCAGAGGCAGAAGAGCCAGGGCGAGAACGGAGATTGCAATGCGAACAGACATTCAGACGCTTCCTTCTTTTGCCAAGGACAAAGGGGTTTGCCGTCGCGCCGCGGCATTGATCGATGTTTGGGGTGCGCGTCAAATCGAGAGCCCGGAAATCTCCGGGCGATCCGGGCTCTCGTATTTTCCGGCCTTCGGTCTCTAGGGCCGTTTCCGGATATCAGTCCGGAAGACCGAAGACGGTCAGCTGGCCGCCCAGCGTCGTGTAGTCGGCAAGTGCTGCGTAGCCACCGACTGCTCCGAGACCCGCGGTTCCAACGACCGCGGCCTGATCGCCTTGAGCGCGGCCCTGATCGACGGCGCCGTGCCAGGCAGCGGCGTTATCGGGTGACAGCAATCCGCCGGCGAGGCCGATGCCGGCCCATCCGCCGACGCCGGACAGAACGGCGATGTACTGCTTGCCGTCATGCTCGAAGGGCGTGACGTTGCCGATGATGCCGGACGGAGTCTTGAACTTATAGAGTTCCTTGCCCTTCTCATCGACTGCCTTGATGTAGCCTTCGAGCGTTCCGTAGAAGACGACGTCGCCGGCGGTCGCCAGCGCGCCCGACCACACCGAGAACTGCTCGGGCTTCGACCAGACGATCTCGCCCTTGGCAGCATCCCAGGCAATGAAGTTGCCCATGTTGCCGTCACCGCCAGGCGCCGGATACATCGACACGGTGGCGCCCACGTAGGGCTGACCGGCCGTGTAGCTCACCTTGTAGGGCTCGTAGTCCATGCAGACATGGTTGGTCGGCACGTAGAACAGCCCGGTCTTCGGCGAGTAGGCGGCCGGCTGCTGGTCCTTGGTTCCAAGCGCTGCCGGGCAGACGCCCGTCGAGTTGGTGTCTTCGCCGTTCTGCTGGGTCGAATACTTGGCCACGACCTGCGGACGGCCATACTCCTTGCTCTTGGGGTCCGTGTTGACCTCAGTCGCCCAGTTCACCGCCGGATCGTACTTCTTGGCAACGAGAAGCTCGCCGGAGGCGCGATCCATGGTGTAGGCGAAACCGTTGCGGTCGAAATGCACCAGCACGTCATGCTTTTTGCCTTTGACCTCCATGCCGTCGACGAGAATCATCTCGTTGACGCCGTCAAAGTCCCATTCGTCATGCGGGGTCATCTGGTAGACCCATTTGGCCATGCCGGTGTCGGCATCGCGGGCGAAGATGGTCATCGACCAGCGATTGTCTCCGGGGCGCTGAACCGGGTTCCATGTCGAGGGATTGCCGGTGCCGTAGTAGACGAGGTTGAGCTTGGGATCATAGGAATACCATCCCCATGTCGTGCCGCCTCCCGTCTTCCACTGCTCGCCTTCCCAAGTATTCGTGCCGGAGTCCTTTCCGACCGGCTTGCCAAGCTGCGTGGTCTTCTCGGCATCGATCAGGGTTTCTGCATCCGGACCTTCCGAATAAGCCTTCCAGGCGAGCTTGCCGTCCTTCAGATCGTAGGCAGCCAGCCAGCCGCGGACGCCGAATTCCGCGCCGGATACACCGACGAGAACCTTGTCCTTGATGACCACGGGCGCCGATGTGCCGGATTCACCTTTTCCGCCGTCGGTGTTTTCGCCGTTCTTGACTGACCAGACAGCCTTCCCGGTCTTGGCGTCGAGCGCCACGACGGTGGTGTCGGCCTGGTTGAGAATGATCAACGCCGGGCGGTCGCCATCGGCAGGCGCATAGGCAACACCGCGATTGACGGTGTCGCAGCACATGATCGGAATGACGTTCGTGTCTTGCTTGGGCTCGTACTTCCAGAGGATCTTTCCGTCTTTGTTGAGATCGAGCGCGTAGACGGTGTTCGGGAACGGCGCGTGAACATACATCACGTCGCCGATGATCAGTGGTCCGCCCTCATGGCCGCGCAGCACGCCGGTCGAGAAGGTCCACTTGACCTGCAGGTTCTTCACGTTCTCCTTGGTGATCTGCTTGAGTGTCGAATAACGGGTGTTGGCGTAATCACCCGTCTGCATCACCCAGTCCTTGGGACTTTTGGCCATTTTCGCGAGTTCTTCGTTGGCTGACGCCGTATAGAGCGCGCCTAACGACAGTAGCGCAGTGGTCGTTGCGATGTAGGTAGCTTGCGTAAGTGCGCGCATTAAAATCCTCCCAGGTTGGTAACAAGAAATCGATCTGCAAGCTCGCAAGAGCTAGTACACGCGATTCATTGTGGGAAGTATTTCCGGCAGCGTGTCACGACCTGAACCAGTTCAGCAGAGGTACATTTCTGACCTCTACCTATCTAGCCCAGCCCTGCACCCGCCCGATTGGCCTACGAAAGACTGCCGCCGTTCCCGAATTACAGCGGCGTCCTTGAAGCCGGAAACGAGATAAGGCTATGTCATTGCAAAATGCCAGGCAAGGAAAAACCCCTCTGTAAGTTTTGCGCTGCAATATTTTTTTGTTGCATCGCAATATATAGACGAAGAGTAGAAATTTTCCACGATGTCAGATCGCAGAATGATTGTAAGCAAGCAAAAGAAAATAATGAATCTTACTTAAATGTATTATTTATGTGATAGTAGCTGTACTTTATTTCGACGTAGTTTGGTGACGCGGTTTGTGATGGCCATTATTTTTTATCGGTAGTGAGCGAGATGTGGAAAGAACCTGGTAAGACGGATGCAAGGCGGGTCATGAAGATGCCCAGAAACGCTGTCGGCGAAGGGCCGAGCATTCCTCCTTTGGTCCTATATGGAGGCGGTGAGAGGTTGACCGGGCTTTCGGCATGTCGCCAACTGGCGCCGGGTGATGCAGTTTCGATGCACCGCGCCCCGGCGACCGGAGGAATTCTCATGATCAGATATGTTGGATTTTCGATCCTGCCGCTCCTCCTTGCACCGACACCGGTCCTTGCAAATTCAGCCGGCGTTGCGGGAGACTACCCGACGGCGACGGTTGTAGATTATGTGCTCGGCTGCATGCAGACGAATGGCCAGACGCGTCAGGCGTTGGAGAGTTGTTCCTGTTCGATCGATGTCATCGCCTCGATCCTCCCGTACGACCATTACGAGCGGGCCGAGACCTTCAAGAGCATGTCTCTGACGACGGGCGAAAATGCAGGCCTGTTTCGCGAAAGCGCGCCGGCGAAAGCCGTGCGAACGGAGTTGAAGCGCGCTCAAGCGGAAGCCGACGTGCGTTGCTTCTAGAGCGGTTCACCGTTTCACGGAAACGCCGAACCGCTCTATCTCTTTGTTTTTACGCAATTCCAGACGGAAAACCGTTACACACTTTTCCTGGAATTGCTCTAATGCCAGCTCGCCCAAAAGTGCGCAGCGGTTTTGGGTGAACGACATGCATCAAAACAAGATTCAAAGTGCGTGGCCTTAATCCGTTTCGTCGCGACGCGCTATTTATGCGTGTCGGCCGTTTTAGGGCTCCTCAAGGGCATTTCGCCCGTTGCAGGGCGATCAGGTCACACCTGGAAATTGCTGATGGAACGACCGCAAAAGGTCGCTCGTCGCCTCTGGGCTGCGCTGTTGCCTGGGCAGCCTTACGTCGAAAATGCCGAGCACATGCGCGGGCCTGGGCGCGAGCACGATGATGCGATCCGACAGCATCAGGGCCTCTGTCAGATTGTGCGTCACCATCAGGGCGGTCGTAGGTCGCGCCGACCAGACGGTCACAAGCATGTGCCGAAGCCGTTCGGCGGTGCGTTCATCGAGTGACACGAAGGGTTCGTCCAGGAAAAGCATCGCCGGCTCGGTCGCGAAGGCCCTCGCAAGTGCTGCCCGACGCGCAAGACCGAGCGAAAGTTCGGCCGGATAGAGCGAGCGCATGCCGGCGAGGCCGAGAGTGTCAAACAGCCCGTCGAGATTTTTCGCTCGCAGGCCTTTTGGCAGTGCCAGCCTGACATTTTGCTCTACCGTCCGCCACGGCAGCAAGGTGGGTTCCTGGAACACGGCGGCTATGCGGTTCGAGCCGCCTTCGGCAGCTGGAAAGAACCGGAGAACTGCCTGTCGAGCCCAAGCAGAATACGCAGCGTCGTGGTCTTGCCGCAGCCCGATGGTCCGAGCAGGCAAGCGAATTCGCCTTGCCGGACCTCGAAGGAAAGGTTCTTGAGCGCCGTGACCGAGACGCCTTGCGCGGACCTGAAAGTCTTCTCGGCGATGTCGACCCTAAGCGGGGCGCCGGCGCCAACGGGTCGCGTGTCGTTCAACGGGCTGCACCAGAAGAAGTTCGATGACAAGCATCACAGCCACGAATGCCAGCGTATAGGCAAGAATGGCAGCGACGTCGAAGAGCTGGAAATAGAGATGGATCTGGAAGCCGACGCCATTGGAGCGGCCGAGCAGCTCGACCACCAGGACGATCTTCCAGATGAGCGCGATGCCCGATCGCGAGGTCGCGGCCAGATAGGGCTGCAGTTGCGGCAGCAGGATATGGCGAACGCGATCGAGGGGACCGAAGCGGTAGACGACTGCCATTTCGGCGTAACTGGGATCGAGCGCCCTGGTCCCTTCGCGCATGTTCACCACAACATTCGGAATCTTGTTGACGGCAACCGCGCCTATCGCCGCCACCTCGGTGAGGCCGAACCAGATGTAGGCCAGCACGATGATCACCAGCGCGGGGATGTTGAGGAACAGGACTACCCACGGACTGAAAAACCGGTCCGCGCCGCGATAGCTGCCGAGGAGGATGCCGATCACCGAGCCGACAATCATCGCGACGACGTATGCCGCGGCAACCCGGCCCAGCGTTGCGCCGAGATGGTAGAAAAGATCGCCGCTCGCCGCCTCCCGGAGCAACACCTGCCAGACCTCTCCCGGCCCCGGAAAGGCTCGGCTTCGCCAGGCATTCGCCGCCAGGCTCCACAGCAGGCAAAGTCCGAGCAGAGAAATTGTCACCGTCATCGCTGGCATCAGCGCCGTTGCATGACCGAGTCGGCTGGACGTATCGGCCGTGGCGCCAGGCGCGCGATCGTCAGTATCCCGTGCAGTCATTCCTGGGACCCCTGCCAGAACGTGCCGGGCGCCATTTCCGGCGCGCCGCCGACCAGCCTCTCGCCGCCGATCCCGGCCAGTACGCGGTAGAGCTTGCCGGCATCGGCCGCTTCCTCGGCGACCGGTCGCCTGGGGATGCCCTCGCGGTAGCGGTCGCGCAGCTTTGCCAGTTCCTTGCCTTCCGCGCGGACGATCGGCGCCAGGCGCAGCCACTCATCGTCGGACTTGGCCAGAATATCCTTGGCCTGCGCGGAAGCCTTGAGAAAGCCGCGGATGGCATCCGGATTCTGGTTCGCCCATTTGTCCTGGAATACATAGCCGAGCGCGGATACCGGGCCCGAAGCTCCAAGCGCCTTCTCAGCATCGTCGGCGCCGATCAGCCGACGGAAGCCGTTGGCCTCGAGCCGGGCGCAAAAATGCCAGAAATTGAGCACTGCATCGAGTTCGCCCTGAATTGCCTTTTCCGAAATCAGCGGCGGCGCGCCAAAGACGACGTCATTGACAGCCGGCAGGTCCAGGCCATGATCGCGTCTGGCCAGCGCCTGTATCAGCAGCCAGCTCTTGTCGAGGGCCCCGCCGGCGACGCCGATCTTCTTTCCCTTGAGGTCTGCGATCGTGCGGACCGGCGATGCGTCCTTCACCATGATCGCCCCGACCGCCGTCGAATAGGGGGCCAATGTGACATCGCCACCGGTCGAGCGCTGGCGCGAGACCCACAGCCAGTCGGTCACGATCACGTCGATCGCGCCTGCAAGTATCGCGACGTTGGTCGCGTCCTCTCCGGCGAAATAGCTGACGTCCAGATCGATCCCGTTGGCAGCGTCGAACTTGTGCTCCTTCAGCGTGTCGAGCTCCCAGCTCACCGTGCCGAACTTCAGCACGCCGATGCGGACCTTGGATGCGGCGGAGGCGGCGATTGGGTGTGAGCCAAGAATCGCCGCCGTGCCAAGACCCGCCAGTCGGAGCGTTTCCCGCCGCGAAATCATGAAGTTCCCTCCCGGGACTGCAACAAACCAGGGGCTTCCGTCAGATAGCTTGATCCTTCGTCGGGAAAGCGCATTTCCAGCGCCTGACCTTGAAGGTCGGGTGTTCGTGCGACCATTTCGCGATTTCGCTGGGCGCCAGCATCATGCATTGGAACAGAGAACCACGGCTCTCGAAATAGAGATGCTCGTCTCGGCAATCGCCAGGATTGGCGCTCAGGCAAACCGTCAATATGAGGTCGACCATATTCATCCGGCACCTCTTGCGTGCAAAAACGCCTGCTCTGGCGAAATCCTGCCCGCCCCACTGCCTCGATAAATCTCAGCCTGGACAATCAGCCTGCCGGATTCCCGAGGTGCCCATGAGAACCCGCAACGACCTGAAGCTACGCGCTCGCCCTAAGGCCGTCAACAAAGGCGAAAGGACAAGGCGGCCGGATTGCTCTGGACTTTCGTATGGTTGACTTCATCAAAGCAATGGCATGCAAATCAACTGGGGCATGTTGACGATCAATGAGGGAATGCCATGCGCGCTATCGCATTTTTCGCTGCCGTATCCTTGGCGACTTTCATCACGAACCAATCTCATGCGCAGGATGCCGCGGCGGGTGAGAAGGTCTTCGCCAAATGCAAGGTCTGCCACGTCGCGGACAAGGACCAGAACAAAGTCGGCCCGTCATTGAACGGCGTCATCGGCCGCACGGCCGGCACGCATCCGGGATTCAGCTATTCCCAGGCCATGGTGGCGGCCGGAAAGTCCGGCGTCAAATGGGACGAACCAACGCTGACGACCTATCTCCACGATCCAAAGGCCATGGTGAAAGGCACAAAAATGGCGTTTGCCGGCCTTAAGGACGACAAGGACGTGGCCAACGTCATTGCCTATCTCAAGCAATTCTCGAAGTAACGGCAATTCTCGAAGTAACGGCTTCGCCGGCCGTTCGATTGTGATCGGCCGGCGAAGACCTCCGTAATCGACGCCGCCTGTCAGGCAGCGGCACCCAGCTTCTGCATGGCGGAAGGCAGATCGAGCAGACTGTCGCAGACAAGGTCTGCGCCGATCTCTTCGACGGGGACCTGGGTATAGCCGCCGCGCAGCAGAATGACGGGCATGCCGGCGGCGCGCGCGGCGCCGACGTCGCTGCTGCTGTCTCCCACCATCAGCGTGTCGGTGGGTTCGACCCCAAGCTGGTCGAGCGCCAGCAGCAGAGTGTCAGGCGCCGGTTTCAGCTGTGTCACCGCATCTCCGCCGACGATCGCGCCGAGATATTCCGTCAGGTGGAAATGCAGCAGGATTTCGCGGGTCGCCAATTGCGGCTTGTTGGTGACAACGCCCATGGCCGTTCCGTTCAGGTGGAAGTGCGTGAGCACCTCCCTGACGCCAGGCATCAGCCTCGTCAGGCCGGTCAGATGTCTGCGGTAGATCGGCGCCATGTCGCGGTTGGCCTCCTCGAGCGCGCTGCCGGAAAGCGGTGACCCCGAGGCCGCGAAGGCCCGCTCGACCAACTTTGTGACGCCGCCACCGATCATTGCCTTGACCTGATCCACACGCAGCGGCGCCAGATCGCGGCCGGCCAGCAGCTCGTTCACTGCGGCCGTTATGTCGGGCGCCGAATCGATCAGCGTGCCATCAAGATCGAAAAGGATCGCCCTCTGCGGCCGAAACTGCCTGCTTGCGCCAACGTTCATGCGGCATCCTTCCATTTGATCGAGCAGCCGATCGAAGCGATCTGGTCAAGCGGTCCGTCACCGGTTCGGGCAACCTGCTTCATCGCCTCGAACAGATCGCGCCTCAGGCCCGGCGGTCCGGCGTCCCGCCGAGATGCGTCCAGCCGGCCGCGATATTGCAACGTCAGTTCGCTGTTAAGGCCGAAGAAATCCGGGGTGCACACGGCTCCATAGGCGCGCGCCGCTGCCTGCGACTCGTCGTGGAGATACGGGAAGGTGAAGGCGTGCGCCCTGGCGAAGAGCTTCATGGCGTCGAAGGAATCGTCCGGATAGGCGTCGGCATCATTGGAGTTGATTGCGACGAAGCCTATCCCTTCGGCCTTGAGGTCGTCGGCATCACGCACGATGCGTGAAATCACCGCCTTCACATAGGGGCAGTGATTGCAGATGAAGGCGACGACCAGCCCGTTGGGACCGGCTTGGCCGAAGATCGAATGCGATTTGCCGTCGACGCCGGGCAAAACGGCATCGACGGCTTGCCAGCCGAAATCACAGACAGGTGGGATTGCCGCCATGTCATCCTCCGACCAAGCAGGTCACGCGGCTCGCCGGATCGCTCCGTCGGCTGCTTGTCTGATCGCGCCGATATTGGCGCGATAGGCAGCCTCGGTGCCACCCTTGAAGACGGCAGATCCGGCGACGAGCACATTGGCTCCGGCCGCGGTGACCAGGGGAGCCGTCTCTGGCGTGACGCCACCGTCGATCTCGATATCGATCGGACGTTGGCCGACAAGCGCCTTGACACGCCTGACCTTGTCGATGACCGCCGAGATGAAGGCCTGGCCGCCGAAACCCGGATTGACGGTCATCAAAAGCACCAGATCGAGCCGGTCGAGAACATATTCGATGACGCTTTCCGGCGTCGACGGATTGAGCGACACGCCGGCCTTCTTGCCGAGGCTCCTGATCGCCTGCAGCGACCGGTCGAGATGCGGCCCGGCCTCGGCATGCACCGTGATGATGTCGCAGCCGGCATCGGCGAAAGCTGCAAGATAGGGATCGGCCGGCGCGATCATCAGATGACAGTCGAAGACCTTGTCCGTTCGATCGCGGATTGTCTTGATCACCGGCGGGCCGAAGGTGATGTTGGGCACGAAATGCCCGTCCATCACGTCGAGATGGATCCAATCGGCGCCCGCCCGTGCGACCGCTTCGACCTCATCGCCGAGCCGCGAGAAATCCGACGACAGAACGGAAGGGGCGATGATGGTCTTTGCGGTCATTTGCTTTCTCCTTCCCCGGGATTTAGCGCGAACACCCGGCTGGCGGTGATGTCCTCGGCTGAGATCGTCGACAGCGCCTTTGCGTCGAGCAGTCCCTTGGCGCTCTCGAACAGGCGGTTGGCCTGCCTCAGCCGTGCCCGGTCGAGCGCGTTGCGGATCGAGCGGGCATTGGCGAAATGCGGCTGCGCGCGGCGGCGTGCGATGTAGTCGGCCATTGCGGCGGTTGCCTTGGCGTCGAACAGGTAATTTTGCTGATCGAGCATTTGTTCCGCGATCCTGAGAAGCTCGTCGTCGGAATAATCGGGAAAGTCGATATGGTGGGCGATGCGTGAACGGAATCCCGGATTGCTTTCGAAGAAGCGATCCATGCGCTGTGCGTAGCCGGCAAGGACGACCACCAGGTCGTCGCGCTGGTTCTCCATCACCTGCAGCAGGATCTCGATCGCCTCCTGGCCGTAATCGCGCTCGTTCTCGGGGCGATAGAGATAGTAGGCCTCGTCGATGAACAGCACGCCGCCCATCACCTTCTTCAGGATCTCCTTGGTCTTGGGCGCGGTGTGGCCGATATACTGGCCGACCAGGTCGTCGCGGGTCACCGAGACCAGATGACCCTTGCGGATATAGCCCAGCCGATGCAGCAGGTCGGCTATGCGCAGCGCGACGGTCGTCTTGCCGGTGCCCGGATTGCCGGTGAAGCTCATATGCAGCGTCGGCGTTTCGTGCGCGAGGCCCATGCGGCGGCGCGCCCGCTCGACCAGCAGGAGCGCCGCCGTCTCGCGGATGCGTCTTTTGACCGGCGCGAGACCGATCAGCTCGCGGTCGAGCTCGGCCAGGACGTCCTTGACGCCGGAAGTTTCGAATTCCTCACGCAGATCGATGGCCGCCGGGACGGCGTTCTGAGGCGCTTCCGTTTCGGCAAGGGCTGGCGCAAACATGGCATTCTCCTCGCGTCCCAATGATCAGCCGTACCTTGTTCCAGCCGGCTTGTCGGCGGCGTAGGGCCTGGTGGTGTAGCGGATCATGCGGCCTGCGGCTTCCTGCCGCTCGAGCCGATAGCCGGGTTCCTCGGCCGGGCGGTTGACGATGAAGGAGAGCTTGACCGATTCCCAGCCATGCGAGGAATCGAAGGCGACGATGCGGATATAGCGATCGCCATAGAGCTTACGGCATGCGTTCAGCTCCATCATCAGCGCCGCCGCGTCGGGATTGTCGAACATCGGGTGACCCCACATCTCCCAATAGACGTTGCGCGGGTGAGGGTCGTCGGTGACCTCGAGGCTGACGGCCCATTTGTTGTCGATGCAATACTGCACCTGCGCGCGGATCTGGTCGTCGGTCAGGTCGGGCAGGAAGGAAAAGGCCCCCTGGGTGATACGCATAACTGTTCTCCTTATTCGGCTGCCGTAGCCACCGGAACGAAGTCCGGCGTGTCGGTCGAGGCATAGTTGAAGGTCACGTCCTTCCAGGTCTCGAGCGCCTGTTTCAGCGGCAGACAGTTTCTGGCCGCGTTCTCCAGGATCTGCGGTCCTTCCCGCACATAGTCGCGACCCTCGTTGCGGGCGAGGATCATGCATTCGAGGGCAACGCGATTGGCCGTGGCGCCCGCAGCGATGCCCATCGGATGGCCGATGGTACCGCCGCCGAACTGAAGCACGACGTCTTCGCCGAGCAGGTCGATGAGTTGATGCATCTGGCCGGCATGGATGCCGCCCGATGCCACCGGCATCAGCTTGTTGAGCGATGCCCAGTGCTGGTCGAAGAATATGCCGTTCTCCAGCTTCATCGGGTTATGGTCCTCGCGGCAGATGTCGTAGTAACCCCTTGTCGTTGCGGGGTCGCCTTCCAGCTTGCCGACCACGGTGCCGGCATGGATGTGGTCGACGCCGGCAAGCCGCATCCATTTGGCGATGACGCGGAAGGAGACGCCGTGCGACTTCTGCCGTGTGTAGGTCGAATGGCCGGCGCGATGGAGGTGCAGGATCATGTCGTTCCTGCGCGCCCATTTCGCCATCGACTGGATTGCCGTGTAGCCGATCACAAGGTCGATCATGACGATGTTGGAGCCGACCTCCTTGGCGAAGTCGGCCCGTTCGTACATGTCCTCCATGGTGGCCGCGGTGACGTTGAGATAGGTGCCCTTGATCTCGCCCGTCTCGGCCTGCGCCTTGTTGACCGCCTCCATGCAGTAGAGAAAACGCTCGCGCCAATGCATGAAGGGCTGCGAGTTGATGTTCTCGTCGTCCTTGGTGAAATCGAGCCCGCCCTTCAGCGCCTCATAGACGACACGGCCGTAATTGCGGCCCGAAAGGCCGAGCTTCGGCTTGACGGTGGCGCCGAGCAGCGGGCGGCCGAACTTGTCGAGGCGCTCGCGCTCGACGACGATGCCGGTCGCCGGTCCCTGGAAGGTCTTCACATAGGCGACCGGAAAACGCATGTCTTCGAGCCGCAACGCTTTCAATGGCTTGAAGCCGAAGACATTGCCGATGATCGATGCCGAAAGATTGGCGATCGAACCCGGCTCGAACAGGTCGAGGTCATAGGCGATATAGGCGAAATACTGTCCGGGCGCGTTCGGCACCGGGTCGACCCGGTAGGCCTTGGCGCGGTATTTTTCGGTTGCCGTCAGCCGGTCGGTCCAGACCACCGTCCAGGTTGCGGTCGAGGATTCGCCGGCGACGGCTGCCGCGGCCTCAATCGGGTCGACACCGTCCTGCGGCGTGATCCTGAACACCGAGATTATGTCGGTATCCTTCGGCTCGTAATCGGGCTCCCAATAGCCCATCTTCTTGTATTCCATGACACCGGACCTGTAGCGGTCCTTACCGGTCACGGTTTCGGATTTGTTGGGCATGGTGCCGGTCCTTTCCTTTTTTGGCGGACCGCCGCTCAGGCGGCTTTCGCGGTTGCGATTTGCGGGTCGAGTTTTCCCGCGGCATAGCGTTTCGCCATCTCGTCCATGGCGATGACCTTGATCTTCGAGGCGTTGCCGGCGGTGCCGAAGCGTTCGAAACGATCGCGGCAAAGGTCGCGCAAGGCGTCCATGGCGGGCTTCAGGAATTTGCGCGGATCGAATTCGCGCGGATCCTGCGTTGCGACGCGACGGAACTGCCCGGCCATGGCCATGCGGCAGTCGGTGTCGATGTTGACCTTGCGCACGCCGTGGCGGATGCCGCGCTCGATCTCCTCGACCGGAACGCCGAAGGTCTGGGGCATCTCGCCGCCATACTTGTTGATGATGTCCTGCAGTTCCTGCGGCACGGAGGACGAACCGTGCATGACCAGATGCGTGTTGGGCAGCTTCTCGTGGATCGCCTCGATCACCTGCATGGCCAGGATGTCGCCGTCCGGCTTGCGCGTGAACTTGTAGGCGCCGTGTGAGGTTCCGCAGGCAATCGCCAGCGCATCGACCCGCGTGGCGGTCACGAAGTCGACCGCCTGATCGGGATCGGTCAAGAGCTGGTCGTGCGATAGCGCGCCCTCCGCGCCGTGACCGTCCTCGGCCTCGCCCTGGCCGGTTTCCAGCGAGCCGAGCACGCCGAGCTCGCCTTCGACGGAAGCGCCGACCCAATGCGCCATGCGCGCGACGCGTTCGGTGATGGCGACGTTGTAGTCGTATGTCGCCGGGGTCTTGGCGTCCGCCATCAACGACCCGTCCATCATCACCGAGGTGAAGCCGTGGCGGATCGCCGAAAGACAGGTGGCCTCGTTGTTGCCGTGATCCTGATGGATGCACAGCGGAATGGCCGGATGGATTTCGGTCAGCGCCTCCATCATCCTGGCCAGCATGATGTCGTTTGCATAGGAGCGGGCGCCGCGCGAGGCCTGGATGATCACCGGCGCGTCGCAAGCGCTCGCCGCCTCCATGATGGCGAGGCCCTGTTCCATGTTGTTGATGTTGAATGCCGGCACGCCGTAACCGTGCTCGGCGGCATGGTCGAGGAGCTGGCGAAGGGTGATGCGGGCCATTGTCCGTCCTCCTAGATGATGAGCTTCAGCGCCGCCGCGGCGACGGCTTCGGGCGTGATGTCGAAATGCCGGTAGAGGTCCGGGGCGGGAGCACTGGCGCCGAAGCCGGTCATGCCGACAAAATCGCCCGTATCGCCGATCCAACGATCCCAGCCGAGACGGGCGGCCGCCTCAATGGCGATGCGCGGCGCCGAACCGAGGACGCACTTCCGGTAGTCGGCGTCCTGCTCCTCAAACAGTTCCCAGCACGGCATAGAGACGACCGCGGCGGCGGTGCCGTGTTCGGTCTCCAACCGTTCGGCGGCGGCAACGGCGATCTCGACCTCCGAGCCGGTCGCGATCAGTGTCACGGCGCGGTGCGCGGATGGCTCGCGCAAGATGTAAGCGCCCCGGCTGGACCGGTTCTCCTGGCACGGTGCCTGGCGCAGCATCGGCAGGTTCTGGCGCGAGAGCACAAGCACGCTCGGCCGCTTCTCGCTCTTCAGCGCCAGCTCCCAGCACTCCGCCGTTTCGATGATGTCGGCCGGACGGAAGATGTTCAGGTTCGGTGTCGCCCGCAACATCGCCAGGTGCTCGATCGGCTGATGCGTCGGGCCGTCCTCGCCGAGACCGATGGAATCATGCGTCATCACATAGACGACGCGCTGGCTCATGAGCGCCGAGAGCCGCATCGCGCCGCGAGCATAGTCGGCGAAGCACAGAAAGGTGCCGCCGTAGGGCACGAACCCGCCATGCAGCGCGATGCCGTTCATGGCCGCGGCCATGCCGTGCTCGCGAATGCCGTAGTGAATGTAGCGGCCCGCATAACCGCCCGGCACCATGCGATCCATGCCTTTGGTGATCGTCAGGTTCGAATGCGTGAGATCGGCGGAGCCGCCGACCGTCAGATCGGTGGCGCCGTTGATCGCGGCAAGCGCCATCTCGGAGGCCTTGCGCGTTGCAACCTTGGTCGCCTTCTCGACATGCTCCATGCGGAAGGCGCCAAGGGCCTCGAACACCGCATCGGGCAATTTGCCGCCGACCGCGCGCTCGAAGGCCTTGCGCTGCGGCGAGGCGGCAAGCCGCTGCTCCCAGGCGCGCCGCGTCGCTTGCCCGCGCTCGGCAATCTCGCGCCATGCGGAAAGGATATCGTCCGGCACCTTGAACGGTGCGTGGGCCCAGCCGATGTTTTCGCGTGTCGCGGCAATCTCCGGATCGCCCAGCGGCGCGCCATGCGTCTTTTCCGAACCGCCCAGATTGGGCGCGCCCTTGCCGATCACCGTGCGGCAGGCGATCAGCGATGGCCGATCCGACTGTCGCGCGGCCTCGATCGCCGCGGCGACGGCCTCCATGTCGTGGCCGTCCACCGACTGGACAAGCCATCCCGCGGCTTTGAACCGGGCCGGCTGATCCATCGATGTCGACAGAGAGGTCGGTCCGTCGATGGAGATCGCGTTGTCGTCCCAAAGGACGATCAGACGCGCGAGCTTCAGGTGACCTGCGAGATCGATCGCCTCGTGACTGATGCCTTCCTGCAGACAACCGTCGCCGGCAATCACGTAGGTGTAGTGGTCGACGAGATCTGCGCCGTGGCGGGCAGCAAGCATGCGCTCCGCCAGCGCCATGCCGACAGCGGTCGAAATGCCTTGTCCGAGCGGACCGGTCGTCGTCTCGATGCCAAGTGCGTGGCCATGCTCCGGATGTCCGGCGGTACGGCTGCCCAGTTGACGGAACCGCTGCAATTCCTCGATCGGCATGTCTTCGTAGCCGAGCAGGTAATGCAGCGCGTATTGCAGCATCGAGCCGTGTCCGGCCGAAAGCACGAAGCGGTCGCGATCAGGCCAGTCCGGCGCTGTCGGGTCGATGTTGACGAAGCGGCCGAACAGTACAGTCGCAACATCGGCCATGCCCATCGGCATGCCCGGATGTCCGGAGTTGGCCTTCTGCACGCTGTCCATGGCCAGCGCGCGGATGGCGTTCGCCATGTCGCGCTCGGAGACGGCGGCGGCGACGGACTTCAATGCTGCCAGGCTGGTCATGGCGTCCTCCTCACGACACACGTTTCTTGCGTTCGATCAATTGCAGGATGAGCGGCGTCAGGATCAGCTGCATGGCAAGGTCGAGCTTGTTGCCTGGCACCACTATGGAATTCGGCCGCGACATGAACGAGTCGTGGATCATTGAAAGCAGGTAAGGGAAATCGATGCCGCGAGGATTGGCGAAGCGGATGACCAGCATCGATTCGTCGGGGGTCGGTATCCAGCGTGCGATGAACGGGTTGGACGTGTCGACGATCGGCACGCGCTGGAAGTTGATCGCGGTCTGCGAGAATTGCGGAACGATGTAGCGGACATAGTCCGGCATGCGGCGCAGGATCACGTCCATCACCGCCTCGGTGGAATAGCCGCGCGTGGCGCGGTCGCGATGGATCTTCTGGATCCATTCGAGATTTATGACCGGCACCACGCCGATCTTGAGGTCCGCATGCCTGGCCAGATTGATCTTGTCGGTGACGACGCAGCCATGCAGGCCTTCGTAGAAGAGCAGGTCGCTCGGGGCGAATTCGCGCCATTCGGTGAAATTCCCCGGCGGCCTGCCATATAGCTTCTCCTCGTCCTCGTCATGGACGTAGGTGCGGGTCCTTCCGCTCCCCCGGCGGCCATATTCCTCGAAAACCCCCTCGAGGATCCCGAGCTCGTTGGCCTCGGCATGGAAATGGGTGAAGTTCGGGTTGCCTGCCTTTTCCTGTTTGGCCACCTCCACCTTCATCGCCGCGCGGTCGTAGCGATGAAAGGCGTCGCCCTCGATGAAGGCAGCCTCGATGTTCTCGCGCCGGAAGATCAACTCGAAGATGCGCTTGACCGAGGTTGTGCCCGCGCCCGACGACCCGGTGATGGTGATGATGGGGTGCCTTGCCGACATGATGCTGCTCAGGCCCTGAAAAGTCCGCGGCGGCTGAACAGCGGCGCACGCTCGCCGATCGCGCTGGGTTCGGTGTGGTAGCGGGCGATCCGCGCGACTTCGCGCGCGGATCCGAAGACCACGGGTATGCGCTGATGCAGGCTCTCTGGTTCGATTTCGAGGATGCGGGTAATCGTATCGGTCGCCGCGCCGGCCGCCTGTTCGACCAGATAGGCAATCGGATTGGCCTCATAGACGAGCCGAAGCCGGCCTTGGCGGTAGCCCCTGCGTTGGTCGCCGGGATACAGAAACACGCCGCCGCGCATCAATATGCGGTAGCAGTCGGCGACAAGCGAAGCGATCCAGCGCATGTTGAAGTCCTTCTCCCTTGGGCCTTCGGTGCCTTCCAGGCAGTCGTCGACATAGAGCCGCACGGCCTCGTCCCAGTGGCGGTAGTTGGCGGCGTTGATGGCGAACTCCTGGGTCCGCTCCGGGATGATCCGGCTTTCGTAGGCCTGCACGAAGGTGCCCAGCCTCGTCGAATGCACGAAGACATGCGTGCCGCTGCCGAGCGACAGAACGAGCGCCAGCTGCGGCCCGTAAATGAAGAACCCGGCGCCCAGCATGCGCACGCCCGCCTGCAAAAAAGAGGCGGCCGGATTGGCGTCCGGCGCGCCAGTTGCAGGGAGGAGGGAGAAGATCGTCCCGACCGACACGTTGGTGTCGATGTTGGAGGAGCCATCCAGCGGGTCGATGGCGATGGCGAGGGGGGCTTGCCTGTCGAGCAGGGTCGGCTGCTCCAGCTCCTCGGACGCATAGAGCGCGACCGGAGCGTGACGCATGGCGTCGAGGAAGACGTCGTCGGCGAAGACGTCGAGATCCGTCTGGACATCGCCATCGGCATTGGCGCCGCGGGTCCCGGCAAAAGCGGCGCCGAGCGCCCCTTGGTTGATGGCATTGCGCGTCTTGGTGGCAGCCTGTGTGAGCTGACGGATGGTGGCCACGACCGCGGAGCGGTGTTCGTTCGGCGGGTCGCCGAGATAGGAGTTCAGAAAAGCGTCAAGCGTTGCCGCTGGCATCGTAACCTCCCGGTCCGGCCGTATCCCTCGAGGCCGGATGGGGAGGATGAAACCAGACGACCTTAGCTAAGTAAAATTCAATAACTTTACCTTTGCAGTAAAAACAATTTAGTATGCGGTATGAGAAACCTCACGCTTAAGCAATTCAAGACCGTGCAGGCAATCGTCAGCCACGGGAAAATCGTCAGCGCGGCCAAGGTGTTAGGCCTTTCTCCTCCGGCGGTGACGATCCAGTTGCGACAGGTGGAGGAGGAGTTCCAGCTGGCCTTGTTCGACCGGACGTCGGACGGCATGCGTCCGACCGCCGCAGGGCTGGCCTTCGTCGAGGCGGCGCAGGCTATCGAGGAGCGGCTTCGCCTGCTCGAAGACGCGATGGACGCCATCAAGGGCGTGCGCACCGGCAGTCTGAGGCTTGGCGTCGTTTCCACCGCCAAATATTTTGCGCCGCGGCTCATGGCCGGCTTCATGAAGGAGCATCCCGATATCGATATGCGGCTTGCCATCGGTAATCGCGCCGAAACGATCGATAGGCTGAAGAACCACGACATCGACATCGCACTGATGGGCCGTCCGCCCAAGGAAGTTTCGGTGCGCGCTTCGGTCTTCGGCGATCATCCGCTGGTCATCATCGCGCCGCCCGAACATCCGCTGGCGTCGGCACGTGACATTTCCAAGGAAAGAATCGCCGAGGAGCATTTCCTTGTTCGCGAGCCAGGCTCGGGCACGCGCATCTCGCTGGAGATATTCCTGAGCGACGTACCCGGCCGGATCGACGATCTCGGCGTCGAGATGGGCTCGAACGAGACGATCAAGCAGGCGGTGATGGCAGATCTCGGCATCGCTTTCATCTCCGCCCACACCATCGCGGCCGAAACGGAAGCCGGCCGCCTCGTTATTCTCGACGTCGTCGGCATGCCGATCCGCCGGCAATGGTTTTCGGTGATGCGCACCGATCACGTGATCTCGCCGGCCATGGCGACCTTCAACGATTTCCTGATGCGCAGGGGCGCAACATACCTGCCCCTGTTCGGCAAGCTGTATCCATACGCCGAAGCGAATGACGCAGCGCGGACGCAACAAGCGAGAGCGTCCGGAAAGCTGTCGGAGTGAAATGCCTGACATACCGGCGCACGGGATCGTGCAAAAATGGCCCGAGAAGGGCGTGGAAAAGGATCGCCGCCGATGGCGGTCGTCCGGCTCGCATGTTATGTTGCAGCGCGAAAGGGCAGGGGCACGCGCTTTCACACTCGCACCAAGACGGATGGGCAGCCAATCCCTGCAGGCAAATCGCTATGCGTCCCGGGCGTGGGGTTCGGGAATTCGAAGGGGAAGGGGCAATGCTTTATACAATCGTGATGATGGTCTGCATGACGGCGGTGCCGCAGACCTGCGAGCAACGCGAGGAAATGGCGGACGGCCTGGCCATGAATCCCGGGGTGGCCTTCATGCAGGCGCAGCCGCTGGTCGCCCACTGGCTGGAAACACATCCCGGCTATTTCGTGCAGCGCTGGCGTGTACTGCCTGGCCGGTCATCCTGACGGGGCGCGTCTTCGCAGCAGGCTTTAGATCTTTTATTTTCGCATGTCGTTCTTCCAAAACTGCTGCGCACTTTTGGGCGACATGCGTTATTTCTTCGCGGCAAGCGTTTCCGAGACGGTCTTGGACAGCTGGTAAAGCCGCTGCTCGATTATCGTCGGCACATCGCAGACATAAGTCAGCGATTGCGCTCGCTCGTTGAAGATTCGCGTGGCGAAATTCAGTTGGTCGGTCCGCCGCTCGACCTCGTCCTGATCCGCGTCGGGTTTTGCACGCAACGCATCGACATCGGACGCTTGCTTGCGCAATTCGGCTGCCATTTCGAGCTGCCTGTGGGCGTAGCGGGAAATGCCGGTAATCACGTGCGAACGCTCGGCGTCCATGTGGTCGAACATGCCCTGCTCGAGCATCGCCATTTTCGGCGCAAGCTGCCCGACCGGCACCGAGGCCGCAAAATCCCTGATCTTCTTCTGCGCGTCTGCAATCGGCAGCCTGCGAGCCGCCACTTCCTCGACCAAGGCGGAGACCAAAGGGTCCTCCGACCAGTCCTTCGCCGCTGGTGGAAGGTCCGGTCCGTTCCAGACCTGGCCGAGCGAGAGTTGCGGCACCTTGCGCTGCACGCAGGGCCAGTCCGGATCGGTATTCGCGGCCATGGCGCTGGCGTGCGGTACGAGCACGGCAGCCGCAACCAGGCTGCGAACAAGGCCCATCCGTTCCATCAACCGTTTCCTCCCGTGCCTTGTTTGCGGGTCATCAGGCCGCGCGAAGGGTCATAAGCGATGATGGCGCCTCCCAGGAACAGCAGCGTGCAGCCGGCGACGACACCCAGCGACACCCAATCGACCTGCCCGTAGAAGGCGAAGCGGATCAGCTCGACGGCATAGGTGAAGGGGTTGGCGAGGCAGAGCTTGTAAAGAAGCGGGCTCGCTTCCTGGATGCGCCACAAAGGGTAGAGCGCCGGTGAAGCGAAATAGCCGGGAAAGATGACGAAGTTCATGATGCCGGCGAAGTTTTCGAGCTGCTTGATCATCGAGGACAAAAGCATGCCGAGCGCACAAAGCATCATGCCCGACAGGAACAGCGCTGGCAGCACGAACAAATAGCCGAGCGGCGGCGCCTTGACGCCCCAGAACCAGGCAACGATCAGGAACGCGTAAACCTGCGCGATCGAAACGGCAACGCCGGCGAGCATCTTCGACAGCAGCAGGAACCAACGCGGAAATGGGCTGACAAGCAGGATGCGCATATTGCCCATCTCGCGGTCGTAAACCATCGACAGCGAAGACTGCATGCCCGAAAACAGAAGGATCATGCCGCATAGACCGGGCGTGATGTAGACTTCGTAGAGCACGTAGGTCTTGTAGGGCGGGATGATCGAGACGCCGAGCACCTGCCGGAATCCGGCGGCAAAAATGAACAGCCAGACGAGCGGTCGAACCAGCGAGGAGATGAAGCGCTCGCGTTGATGCAGGAAGCGCAGGCATTCCCGTACGACGACACCCTTGAGGCAGATGAGATAGTGACGAGGGCCGAATGCGCCGGACGTCGCCGGCGCGACGGCGGCGACCTTTTCCGGCATTGCCGAAGCGCTCATGGCGAAATCTCCGCAATGCCGGCCGCTTGGCCGCGGCTGAGCCTCGAAAAGGCGTCGCCGATCGAACCGGCGCCGCTTGCCTTGACGACGTCGGCTACCTTGCCCTTGGCGACCAGGTCGCCCTGCCGCAGCACGACCACGTGGTCGCCGTCATCAACCTCGTCGATCAAATGGGTGGCCCAAAGCACGCCGATGCCGTCGGTTTCGACCAGCTTTCGGATGGTGGCAAGAATGCCCGCGCGCGACTGGATGTCGAGACCGACCGTCGCCTCGTCGAGCAGCAGCAAGGAAGGGTGGTGGAGCAGCGCCCTGGCGATCTCGATGCGCCGCATCTGGCCGCCGGAGAGAGAACGGGCCTTGTCATGCTCACGGCCCTGCATGTCGACCGTTTCAAGCAGAGTGGCGATACGCTGCCGGGCCTCGCGTCCGCCAATGCCGTGCAGCGAGGCGTGATAGGAGAGGTTCTGGTAGACGCTGAGGTCGAGATCGAGCGTACGTGCCTGGAACACGATGCCGACACGCCTGAGCGCCTCGCCGGAAGCACGGCTGACGTCATGGCCGAAGATGCGGATCGATCCCCGGCGCGTGTTGTAAAGGTGGCTGATCAACGAGAACAGAGTTGTCTTGCCGGCACCATTGAGACCGAGCAGGGCGGTGAAAGTCGCCGGTGCGATTGAAAAAGAGACGTCGTTGAGCGCCCGCTTCGGACCATAGGAATGGCTGACGCCGGCGACGTCGAGCGCCGCCACCTCGTCTCCCGCTTTCCCCGTCCCGGCATGCTGCATGGATGCTCCTTCAGGATGCTTGTGCCTGGCGCGCTCGATGTCGCCGGGGTCAGTCATCCGACTGCTTTCTATTGGGGCGATATGACCACGCCCCAGGGCTGCTGGCCGACGGTGACCGACTGAACCGGCTCGTCGGTCGCCGTATCGATGAAAGTGATGTCGTTGGAATTGCCGTTCGTGGTGATCAGTGTTTTCTGATCGGGGGTGAAGTCCAGATGCCAGACGCGTTGGCCGACGAGGATGTACTTTTCCACCTCGTAGCTTTCGGTGTTGATCACCGCGACGTGGTTCGCCGGGCCAAGCGCGACATAGGCCTTCTTGCCGTCGGCGCTGATGGCGATGCCTACCGGCTGAATGGTTTCGGCCCGTAGTCCCGCAATCGCGAACCCGATCTTCTTCACGACCTCGCGCTTGGCGTTATCGATGACGCTGACGGTGCCACCGACCTCGGCACTGACCCAGATCTGTGATCCGTCCGGCTTGAACGCAGCGAAGCGCGGGCGCGTGTCGACCAGCACGTTGTCGGTTACGTCATGGCTCTCGGTGTCGATGAAATGCGCCATGCTGGTGGTCTCTGAGGTGTTGACCATGGTCTTGCCGTCTGGGCTGACGGCCATGCCTTCCGGTTCCACGCCAACCGGGATCTCGGTCTTGACATCCTTGCTGTCGACGTCGATCGCCGTGACCAGATTGTCGTTTTCGTTGGCGACGTAGAGCGTCTTGCCGTCGGGCGAAAGCACGAACAATTCGGGATCGTCGCCGGAGGGCAGCGTACCGACGACCTGCAGCGTCGCGGTGTCGATGATTTGGATCATATTGTCGTCGCTGGCGCACAGATAGATGAACTTGCCGTCGTGCGAGATGGTGATGCCGCGCGGCCTCTGCCCGACATCGACGGTCTTGACAACCTTCATCGTCGCCGTGTCGACGACGGTCATCGTGTTGTCTTTCTCGTTGGAGACATAGGCAGTATAGGCCGACGCCGGACCCGCCATGAGGCCGGTCGCGAGAATGGCGAGTGCACAAGCTCGTCCTTGCACCAAAATTCCTCCCGATTGATTCTACTTAAGGGCGCATTTCGTCTCCGGCTGATCGACGCCGAGCGTGTCGAGCTCGGAAACCTGGTGGAGATAACCCTCTTGCGGCGAGGTCGAGACGACCGACTTGGCGTCGCCGAGCAGGATCGGCTGGCGCAGCTGAAGGTTCCATTTGCGGAAGGTCAGCTTCTGTCCCTTGAAGGCGGCGACCGAGAAATCGCCCGAACGGATGTAGTCGCTGATCTTTTTCGGATCGTCGCCATTGGTGCGGGTGGTGGCTTCGCCGACGGCCCGCACGGCCGTCCAGGCCGACATGTCCTTGGACAGCATTCGCCGGCCCGTCGTCCTCAGGAAGCGACTTTGCATCTGGATGCCGCCCCATTGCTCGCTGGCGGGATGCCACGACGATGGCACAAGCCCGGTCGTGCCTGCGACAAGCCGCGGCGTCCAGGTGCGGTAAGGGACGTAAGTCCCGAACACTTCGCTCTCATCGGCGACCAGCACCACATCGTGCTCCGGCAGATCCTGCGTGAAGACGGAGATCTGCTGCTGGATCTGCGTAGCGCCTGTGTCGGTACGCCTGGCTGTGCCGGTGTCCTTGAACTCCTTCTCGGCGACGATCTGGCCGCCGAAACGGGTTGCCGCGCGGCGCAACGCGTCGGCATAGAGATGGTCCTCATCATGCGAACCATAGAGCAGCACCCAGTTCGGCCATTTCTTCACCATGAGATACTGCGCCAGCGCGTCGGCCAGCATGCTGCGCGTCGGGGCGATGTGGAAGACATTTATGCGGCAGTCTTCCTCGCGCAGCCTGTCGTCGGTAGCGCCGATGTTGAAGATCAGCACGCCCTTGTCGCGGGCGATGTCGGCTATCGACAGCAATTGCTTGGCCGAGAGGTCCGCGACCACATAGCGGTCGCCTTTGGCGATGAGGTCGCCGAATGCCTGAACCGCGTCGGATTCCGGCTTTATCTCGGTAACATCCAGGCTGAACTTCTGATTGATGAACTTCCCGGTCGTGTTGTTGTCGCCGATAGCGACATTGGCGCCCGCGACGCCTTCGTTACGCGGCGGCACGTCGAGCAGGGAAAGCGTCAGTCGCGGGGCGTAAGCCCGCAGGTAGCCGATCTTGATTTCAGTGATCTTTTTTTCAGCCCCGACCGCTGCCGTCGGTTGTTTGCCCGCCTCTTCCTGGCCTATCGCCCCGGAAATGTTGGCGGTCAGGAAAACAAAGCACAAAAAGGCCGCAAGAGTGCTCGGCACCGCGCTCGTCATCGATAAACATGCCCGTTCTTGCGCTGAAACCCGATCGCGTCGGACCGGCGCCAAGCCCAAGGTGCCCGTGGCGAACTTAGCGGAAGTGCTGGATTTATCAAACGTGTAAGCTGGCTTGTCGCTTCTGCTTTAGTCCAATTTGCCCGTGCCAGGAGGTCGGCGATCAAACGGGTCACGGCTCCCGAAACCTGCGCAGAAAGTTCCGAACTGATCCTCAAGATCAGCGCCGCGTGCATGACGCGGCTGCCTCGACGCGGTTGAGGGTCGGGGTACCTTGGTAGAATAGACTTATGAGGTGGATCGTTCGATTATCGCGACCTCACGACGGCCAGAAAACGGACATTTGTTGCGAGCGGACGTCAAGCCCGCCGAGCATGGAATTCTTCGACTGCCTTGGGAGGAATGCCTCATGAAAACGCGCGCCGCAGTTGCCGTTGGTGCCGGAAAGCCGCTGGA